>JAURLR010000055.1 GCA_030831135.1 Alphaproteobacteria bacterium | reverse complement strand
CCGATACGTTGTCGAACTCTTCGCGCGGTCTCCGGCTTGTCGAACCATATGGGTTCGAGTGTGGCCGCAACATTTGATGGTGCGATCTGGTCAACGGGCATTGTGCCGATGTGGGGATAGGCATACCGCTTGAGCGAGTTGATCCATTGCTCGGCGTGCTTGGCATTAGTCCAGCCCTTCGAGTGGCTCGCGTACACTTTCTCAGCAGCTTGAGCGAATGTGGGGACGACTTTCTCAGCTTCGCGCTTGGCTGCGACCGGGTCGATCCCCGCGCGGGCCATCTTCCTGTATGCCAGTGATTTCTCGCGTGCCTCGGCGAGCGTCGTCGTGGATAGTCCACCTAGCCCTATATCCGTTCGACGTCCGCCCTTTATCTGGGTCCGTAAAACCCAGCGTTTCGTGTCTGGTCCGTCCACGAGCAAATACAGCCCACCACCGTCCGCATAGCGGCCAGGGGTTTTCAAGTTGCGCACGCCAACGGCAGTCAGTGCTCTGTATGGGTGTTTCCCGCTTTTGGCCATCTATTCCTAGCTCCTACCACATTTTATACCACATAAATTCGTGGATGGCAGCGGACAAAGCCGGACGAACTTGGACAATAATTTGGGGTTAAACCCAGAATACTGGGGATAATGTGGACTCTATCGAACGTAGTCGGACAAAGTTATGGAGGAACGGTCCTCCTCCACCGTCCATAATCGGACTCCCGGCCTCTCCGAACAAGGGGATGACGTGGAATTTATCTCTTGCCTGCGGGGCAGGGTGTTGCGGTGATGAATTTCGTGACCGAGGCGGCAAGTTCGGGTGAAAGCGGAAGTGTCGGGTCGCGGTAGGCCGCAAGGTTGACCTTCCGGTCTTCGCCAACGTCTTTCATGACATGGTTCATCCCCGGGATCAGGATCGCTTCGGCATCCGGGCGTGCCTTTTTGAGAGCCGCGAAATCTGCAGCGCTGACTTGCAGATCATGCCCGCCGGAGACCAGCAGTGTCGGTGCGGTGAGCGTTGCGAGTTCCTGCGCGGGATCTATGTCGAGGATCGAGAGCAGATAGGGTTGCACGCTGGGGCGGAAGATGTTGTCGAGTTTGGGGTCGACCTTGGCGACGTGCTGGCCACTTTCCAGGCTCTTGAGGACGGACAGCGCTTCGGTGCGCAGCGGTTCTTCCATCGGGGCGGTGCTGAGCTGGGTTTCCAGGACAGCCCCGAAGGTGCGACCCGGAGACATCACCAGCACCAGCCCGGCCGGGGGCGCGTTTTCGGCCACGCGCGTCGCGATCAGGCCGCCTTCGCTGTGACCGACCAGAAACACACACGCGACATCGGACTGTTTCGTCAGCCAGCTGTTCCATGTGGCGGCATCACCGACAAAATCTGAAAACCGCAACGCTGCTTCGGACGTGACCAGCGCCTTGCTGCCCCCCACCCCGCGCTTGTCGTAGCGCAGGGAGGCGATATCGGCTGTGGCGAGATGGCCGGCTAGCATTTTGAGGTAATCCGCATCCACGCCGAGCTTGCTGTTGCCGTTCCGGTCGGTCGGGCCGGACCCGGCGATCATCAGGACAGCCTTGGCGGGGTTTCTGCTGCCGGGTGTGACGAAGCTCCCGGCCAGTCCCGATGTCGCGACATCCTTTTCTAGAATGTCGCGCGCAGCTGCAGCGTTGCTCAGCACGAGCAGGGCAGCCAGCAGGAGCGGAATCAGGCGCATGGCCCAGCCTCGCCCATGCACAGACGGAAATCCAGCCTTTGAACGACATGGCGGCTTTCCGAAAGCTGCAATCCTTGTCAGAGTCCGGTATGAAACATTTGACCATCATCCACTACGATCCCACTGGGAGAATCGAGGACAGCCATGCCGTCTTTTGACGTGGTTTCCCGCACTGAGGTGCCGGAAGTCGACAATGCCATTCAGGGTGCCATGCGCGAAATCGGCACACGCTATGACTTCAAGGGCAGCCAGTGCTCGGTCGAGCGCACCGATGAAACCCTGCTGCTCAAGGCCGATGACGATCTGAAGCTGAAGCAGGTGCAAGAGGTTCTCAACGTCCACCTGACCCGTCGCAAGGTGGATGTCGGCGCCTTTGATTTCGGCAAACCCGAAATGGCTTCGGGCAATACGGTCCGCCAGACGGTGACGATCAAGCAGGGGGTCGAACGGGAGGCCGCACAGAAGATCGTCAAGGCCGTGAAGGCATCAAAACTGAAGGTCCAGGTGGCCATTCAGGGTGACGAGCTGCGTGTGTCCGGGAAAAAGCGCGATGATCTGACAGCGACCATCCAGGTGATCAAGGAACTGGATCTGAGCTTGCCCCTGCAATATCTGAACTTTCGCGACTGATCCGCAACGTCGGCTAGGCGCGGATATAGATCCAGCCTTCGATCTGCAGTTGCGCCAGCGTCTCGACCGCAGCCGGGACCGTTGCGATGCCCTCGGGGGCTTTCAGGCCTCGCGCGGCCAGCGTGTTGGCGCAGACCCGCAATCCGGCATCGGTCTCCGGGTCCCGGGTTTCGAGCGCGGCGGGCACACCATCGGCATTCGTGACGATCAGGATTTCAGCCTCGGGCTGGCGTGCCTTCAGGTTGCGCGCATTGGAACGCGCACGCTGGAGGGCCGACGCGGTCGGGGCATGCAGAACAACCCGCATGTTCAGATGCCACCGCCTTCGTCGAACAGGGTCGAGAGGTCCGCCTTGACCTGTGCGCCCACGCGTCCGACTTCCTCGCCTTCCCGGGAGCGGGGGCGCGGTGCATCGACATCGTAGCTGCGCACGACCTTGGCCGGGGCGCCGCCGAGCAGCAGGACCCTGTCGCCCAGATAGACCGCTTCGTCGATATCGTGGGTCACGAACAGAATGGATTTTCCGGTCTCTTTCCAGATTCGCAGCAACTCGTCCTGCAGGGACTGGCGCGTGATCGCGTCCAGTGCGCCAAAGGGTTCATCCATCAGCAGCAGGTCGGGATCGACCGCGAGGCCGCGCGCGATCCCCACGCGCTGGCGCTGGCCCCCGGACAACTCGTGGGCCCAGCGGTTGCCATAATCAGCCAGGCCGACAAGCTTGAGTGCATCGGCGATCCGTTGCTTGCGCTCATCGGCGCTGACGGTCAGGCCTTCCAGACCAAGCGCCACATTGTCGCTGACCTTGCGCCATGGCATCAGGCGGGCTTCCTGGAAAACCATGGCGATTTCCCGCCGGTCGGGCCGGTTTTCGATTTCATGGGCGATGGTGCCCGATGATGGTGCCAGCAGCCCGGCAATCACCCGCAGCAGCGTTGATTTCCCCGCGCCTGATGCGCCCACGACAATCACGAATTCCCCGCGCGCGATGGAGAGATCGATATCGGCAAAGACGGGTTTTTCGGCGCCGGGAAACTGTGCCGCGATCCCGTTCAGTTCGACTATCGCTGCCATCGGAGCACCCGGTTCTGAGCTGCGACGAACAGCATGTCGCTGAGGCCGTAGAGCAGCGCGATGGTCAGCATGTAGACGATCACCACTTCCGTGGCGAGCAGGCCCGCAGCCTCGTTCATGCGTTGGCCGATGCCGGTGATTCCGAACAGCTCGGCTGCGACGACGGTCATCCAGCCCTGGCCAAGTCCGGCGCGCAGGCCTGAGAGGATACCGGGGGCGGCGGCCGGCATGATCACCTTGCGCAGACTCGCGCCGAGCGAGCGATGACCAAAAGAGGCCGCCAGTTCGATCAGGTCCGGATCGACGGCCCGGACAGCGGTATAGGCGGTGAAGTAATTGATCCAGAACACACCGATGGCGATGATGAAGGCCGCCGCCGTTTCACTGATCCCGAACCAGATGATGGCGAAGGGAATCCAGGCCAGCGGCGGGATTGGGCGCAACAGGCGGGCCAACCAGCTTTGCACGGCGTCGAGTGTGGGGAACATCGCGACTGCGCTCCCCACCAGAACGCCCAGCAGCGAGCCACTGATCAGGCCGATCAGATAATGGTTCAGGCTGGCCAGAACCATCTTGTGCCAGAACCCCAGCGTGACTTCCGAGATCAGCGTGGCGGGTAGTTTGCTGGGTGCGGGCAGCAATGTGGCTTCGACCACACCGCTGCGCGCAACCAACTCCCAGATCAGGAGAAATGCAAAAAGCCCGCCCGCACCGAGAAAGGTGCGTCTGGACATGGGTTACTCCGTGACCTGCTTGTAGAACGACACGTCGAAAAGCTCGTCGATCGGAACCCGCTTCTTGAGGGTGCCGATCTCGGCCGAAAAATCATGCATGACCTTGGTGGCCGCGATGATGGCATTGGGATCAGAGACAAAATTGTTCGACGCAGATCGCAGGGCGCGCTGGATGACCTCCAGCGGAATCAGGCCCTGACCGAGCGCGGCGTGAATATGCTTTGCCGCTCGATCGGGATCTTCGTTGATCAGTTTGGTGGCGCGCACATGCAGGTCGACGAGTTTGGCCACGGCATCACGATTCTCCGCGATCACGTTTTCACGCACGGCGAGCACCGCCCCGGGCTGCTTGGGGAGCATTTCGCCACCGGTGACAGCGATCCGGGCATCGGGGAGCTTTTCGCCAATGATGGTCAGGATCGGCTCTAGGATTGATGCCGCGTCGACGGACTTGGCCAGCATGGCCTGCTGCACCTTGCCGGCACCCATGCCGACGATCTCCACATCGTCTTCGGTCAATCCAGCGACCTTGATCAGCCAGTGACGCAACACTGTGTCGGGGACCGAACCTTTCGGAAGGGAGGCGATGACGGGCTTGCGGCCGGTATCGGCGGTGAATTTTTTCACGCCTTCAGCCGGTGTGGCTGCGGCTGCCATCGCGGCACCGAATTCACCGCGGGTAATCACCGCAATCTGTTCGATGCCGGCACTGGCGGTGACCTTGATCGGTACGCCGTTCGCGCGCGAGACCATGGCCGGTCCGATGCCGAAATACATGACGTCGAAATCGCCCGCTGCAATCGCCTGAACGATGGCGGGTCCCGACGAGAACTTGGTCAGTTCCAGTTCAAGGCCAGCTTCTTTGGTCCAGCCTTCCCCTTCCATGACGAAAAGCTGTGCCATGGGCATGATCGGAATATAGGCGACCTTCAGTTTGGTCTGGGCAGAGGCCGGTGTCTGGGACAATAGCCCAAGGGCCAGCACAAACACGGCAAGGCCGCGCAGTGCTGGCTTGTTCAGGAATTCTCGCATGGTCAGATCCTTTCGACTCTCGCGATTTATGGAAAGCGCGAGGGTATATAGGACCCAATACCATAAGAGCAACGTATTTTATTTTATATCACACAATAATAAGTGTGTTATTTGTTTCAAGCTGGCGGATTTGCCTTGAAATAGGCGATGTCGTCCGCGTCCTGTGCAAATTCCGGATTGGTCGGCCATTCCACGAAGCGCGGTGCCATGTCTGACCCGTAGCGCACACGAAACAGCAGCGACCGCTCCGGCCCATTCTCGTATTCATGGACCTCTCCCGGGGGGTGAACGACAAACGAACCCGGCTTGACCTCAAGTGTTTCGCCACTCGGTGTGCGCATGGTGCCGCCGCCCTGCCAGCAGAAATATATTTCCGTGCAATCCGGGTGGCAGTGATTCGGGCTGACTTGCCCGGGTTCCCAGCAGGCGACAGTCACATCGCCGTCCGAGACGGTGTCGAGGATCTTCTCGACATGCTTTTTGGGATCAAAAATCTGTTCGGTTTCAAGGTCGTAAGCGATCATCACATCTCTCCTCATTCTGGATGATTGGACAAAGTCTAGCGCCGCGTGGTCACCGGTGTAAGTCCCTCCCGCAAAGCAAACGCCGCACCGGAAAGCCGGTACGGCGCGCAAACGTCGGTACCCTGAGGGCGCGAACGCTATTTGTTCTTCATGGACTCGTAGAAGTTGACCACCTTGACGATGTCTTCGGCATCCATCCGGCCGATTGGACCGTCGCTGTAGCTCGAAGCCATCACCTTGCCGTCGGGACCCAACAGGAACTCCGAAGGCTGGATGATCTGGCGGCGCTCTTCCCACCATGACCCAAGCGTGTTCGCCATCTCGCGGGTTACACCGTAACCAACGGGGAAGTTTACCTCATCGGCAACTTCCTGGGCTTTCTCGATGGGGTCTACGCTGGCGGCGACAAGGGTCACGCCAAGTTTATCAAATTCTGCTTTCTGGTTTGCGAAGCCGACCAACTGACGGCGACAATAGGGTCACCAGTGGCCGCGATAGAACAGGATGACCCGGTATCCATTACCAAGACCATCCGGCAGATCGAGCGTTCCACCATCGACGAGATTAAGCGTCATTTTGGGGAAGGCTGAACCAATGCCAAGCTTGTCCGACATATTAAGTCCTTCTCGTTAAACACATGCGCCCTGCGGCGCGCGACGGGGATATCGTGCATATTTACGCAGTGGTTGGCAATCGTGGTGCCTTGTCTCAGGGGGTACGATCATTGTATTGATTAGGGGTTCGGCACAGATCGGAAGGCCGAAAGTATTTCTGGAGGTTGGTCATGAGCAATGGCGAGTTGATTATTCTTATTGTGTTGCCGCTGGTTCTCATGCCGGTGGTTATGCTGATCCTGAACGCCATTCTTCCTGCGCCAAAGGAAGATCGCACGACGGGCCGTCTGGCCAATTACAACGACTTCCATCGCGAGGCGTATATCGGCTCGTTGATCACGGCATTCGTGACCGTGGTTGCATTTGAAATTCGTGGCGGGCCGGAACCGTTTGTTCTCGTCTGGATGCCCCTGTTGTCGACCGTGATGGTCCTGCCCTTCGGCTATACGCTCGCGTTGATCGTCAGCGGACTCATGGGCAAAGGCACCATCGCGCGCTAGCTCAGAGCGCCGCGTTCAGTCCACCGGCGCCGGTCAGTACAACGAAGATTTCCAGCGGTTTCTGACCGGTGTTCCGGATTGCGTGGGTGTCACCCCTGGGCACAAACACGAAGCTTTCAGGCTTGATGGCCTGTGCGCCGGCACCGCCATCGGCTTCCCCCACCCCGTTTGCGACAAAGTAGATGGCTTCGGCCTTTGAGAGGCTGTGCTCCTTGATCGCGGTGCCCGGCGCGAGGGTGACATGGAGCAGGGCATTTGGGCTGCCATTGTGGCTGCCGATGGGGTTTTTGACACTGACATCGGACCAGGCTTCGGGGAGCGAACCGGTCTGCAGCGCAACAGCATCCAGTTCCACCAGAATGCCATCATTCAAACCTTCTCGCGGGGCGTTGATGTCATCTTCGGTCACGGTGCCGCAGAACTCGTAGCCGGTGCCCGCCACGTCGGGTGCGTTCATGTAGAACCCGATGACGCGCGCGTCCTCGTCTTTGGTCTCGTTGAAAAAGAAATGTTCGGATCCTTTGGGCATCAGGCGGCAATGACCGGTTGAGACCACCGCGCGACTGTTCCCCTGACCGACAACGCCATTGCCCGAGAGATAAACCGCAATCTCGTCACTGACGGTGTGCAGATGCTTGGCGTGGGTGGAGCCGGGACGAAAGATCGAA
This sequence comes from Alphaproteobacteria bacterium, assembly GCA_030831135.1. GTDB lineage: Bacteria > Pseudomonadota > Alphaproteobacteria > UBA6615 > UBA6615 > JABJAG01. The sequence continues at coordinate 1,880 of JAURLR010000055.1, read as the reverse complement.
TGGAAGACGGTGGTGGCACTCCCGGTCTGCCCGGTGACCGGCAGCCGGAATTCGGAAATGGCCCAGCCGTCCTTCTCCTGCATGCGTTCGATTTCGACGTCATAAGTCTGAATAACGGAGATGGTCATGGCTGTTTCCTATCCTGGGTCGGCAACAAGGCCGACGGCTTCGATTCCGGCGATGGCGCAGGCTTCGTCCCGATCCGAGACATCACCGGTCACGCCCACAGCACCCAGAATCTCACTAGACGCATCGCGGATCAAGACGCCCCCCGGAGCATTGAGAACCTTTCCGTCGGTAGCAGCATTCAGGGTCAGAATGAAACGGTCCGGCCGTTCGACCAGCGCGCGGCTTCCCATGCCCATGCCCAGCGCACCCCAGGCCTTGGCCTGGGCGATCTGGGGGCGCAGAAAACTCGTTCCGTCTTCCCGCGCAAAGGCGAGGAGATGCCCGCCCGGGTCGAGGATGGCCACGCCAAGCGGCAGGCATTCCGTCTCCCGTCCATGGGCGAATACCACATCTATGATCTTCTGTGCCTGAGCGAGTGTAACTTGTGCCATCGGAAATTCCTCTCAACTCAGCTTTCGAGAAACGAGAAGGTCGATGACCCGCGCGCGTTGATGATGTGCCCTGCTGTGTTGCCGGCGAAATGTGCGGGCAGGATCAGGGTTCCGCTGTCGGTGAATCCATCGACATATTTTTTTCGTGTCGCGGCTGACATGTCCATGTCCCAGCAGAAACAGGTGCTCCATTCCGGATGGGGCACCTGCACCGGATGGTGCATGAGATCTCCGATGAATGCGCCTCGTTCGCCCTGTGATTCAACATTCACGATCACATGACCGGGAGAGTGGCCCGGTGTCGGTTCCAGCCAGAGGCCGGTCTCGATCTCATGATCATTGTCGACCAGCACGGCCTGCCCGGCCTCGACGACGGGCAGGACGGAATCAATGAATGTCAGTCCGATACGTTCTGCACCGCGTGCGCTTTCCTGTTCCCAATGGCGGTATTCGTCACGCGCAAAAACATACTTCGCATTCGGAAATGTCGGCACCCAGCGGCCATCGTGGAGTCGGGTGTTCCAGCCGACATGGTCGGGGTGCAGATGGGTGCACATGACGATATCGATATCGGCAGGGGTGAGGCCAAGCGTCGCCAGATTGTCCATCCACGGCCATTTTTTCATGTGGAAATTCGGGTTCGCGCGTTCCTTGTCTTCGCCAACACAGGTGTCGATCAGGATCGTGTGGTGGGGCGTCTGGACCACATAGCTCTGGAACGCCGCGATGATCTTGCCGGTCGCAACATCGAAATGTGTAGGCACCATCCAGTCCATATGTTCGGCCATGGCCTCGGGCGTGGAAGCGGGGAACATGATGTCGGGCGTCAGGGTCGGACCGGAATGCTCGAGCACCGAACGAACAGAAAATGCTCCAATGGATAACGGATTCATGTCAGGGCCTTTTCATTGCGTGATGATGCCATTGGGTGATGGGTCCTTTAAGTGTCCAATGTTAGTCTGCCGCATGCAAGTGAACCGAACGGAAATCTCCATTCATGAGCACAGGTCGTGATCTTCCTCGCATCCGGGTCTCGCAGGACGGCCCGCTGCCTGATTTCGCGCTGGCGCGCGCCTGTGAGAGGTTCTCGGAGGCCGGCGTCATGCATTTTGAAAATGTGCTCGAGCCTGATCACGTCCATGCGCTGCGGGCAGACTATGAACAGGCCTATGCGGCCTATCATCGTGACATTCTGCATGCCGATGCCCGGCATGTGGGGGACCGACGAAACATGGTCACGGTCGGGATCGCCGGGGCATTCAACGATCCCCGCGTCTACGCCAATCCAGCCGTGATGCCGGTCATCGAGGCCCTGCTGGG
>JAURLR010000054.1 GCA_030831135.1 Alphaproteobacteria bacterium | reverse complement strand
TTCTGGCCGATGCCGGGCTGGACACGATTTCGATCCAGGTGACCGAGCCACTGACATTGGTACCCTTGAGCCAGCAGGCCGGTGATCCCGCAAACCTGACGGAGAGCGAGATTGAACTGGCAGCCGGTCCGATGCGTGCTACAGCGGATCGCGTCGTCGATCAGGATACCGATACGATGCATGCGAGCCAGCTGCTTGCCCGCATGATCGATGTGCTGCCGCGCGCGGGACGCGCCGAACCGGACCTGCGCGCCGCACTCTGGCAGTCAACGGCCGCACCGCACCGTGACAAGCTGTCGGAGACAGGGGTCCATCGCGCCCGGTCCGCCTTCAACCGGTGCTACCGGCAAACCCGGATCGGCGACAAGAATTTGCGGGGCTGTCTCGCCGAAGCCCATGACGATTTTGTACGGGACCTGAATGTCAAATACTGGGATGCTGTGAAGGCCGGTAGCTAGGAGACCAACCGCAGCCACTCATACCCCTTCGATGATCAGGAAATTGTCATCTGCAGCGGCGAGGCGTACCGGAAGGATTTCCTGATATTCCGGCGAGTTGTACCAGGTCTGGGCAGCCTCGACGTCGGCGAATTCCAGCACGATCATGCGTTTGGGGTTCCAGTCACCTTCCTTCACATCGGCCGGCGGACCCGCCACGAGAACCTTGCCCCCATACTTCTTGAGGGTTGCGCCAACCTTTGCGCCATAGGCCTTCATGGTTTCAGGGTCGTGGACTTTCGAATCTGCGATGACATAGGCGGCCATGGTGTTCTCCCGATGCTGAACTTATTGAATCCTGATCACAACCTAACCGCCGCAGGGCACACAGCAAGGGCCTGACCGGAACAAGACCTGCGTTACCAGCGGCCCTTCCGGCGGTTCCAGTTGTAGAGACGGTCGGCAAACCAGTCATAGAATGATCGGGCGAGGGGACGCAGCAGTCGCGTCGAGATCAGCCAGCCCAGCCAGCCGCGTCCCGGCGTCATCCGCCAGAGAATGGCTGCCGCGTCTGCACCGCGATGCAGTTGGCCCGCCGCATCCCGGACATAGAAATGGCGACGGATATGATTGAGGCTCAGACCGTCTTGTACCAGCGCGTCGGGGGAAGCCGTCATGTCCACAAAATTCGCGGCTTCCGCGTGACCGGATTTTTCCAGCGTCGTGCGCTGTTCGTCCATACCTGCGCGACAAACCGGGCAGGTGCTGTTGTAGAAAACCTGAACCTGCCGGGGTTCTTCAGCCATCTTTGAGAATTTCCTTGTTCATGGCCGAAAGTTTCTCGGTCGGGCCATAGTGCCCGCAAAAAACCATCCTCAAGACCAACGCAGGCGATCAAGGCACATTCTCCTTGCATCCCACGAGCCGTCATTCAGATTTCTTTTAGCACCTGACGCCGGGCGAGCAGGGTGAAAACGGCGGTGCCACCAATGACATTTCCTAGAAATGCCGGTGCGACAAAGCCCAGGATTGCCGCCCCCGGTCCGATATTGCCGTTGAACACCAGCGTGGCAACTTCACCCGCACCCGCCACAACATGGGTGAACTCGCCCAGCGCGATCAGGTAGGTGAACAGGAGGATCGCCAGAAACGAGCCCGCGCCGGAGAGGGAGGGCAGCATCCAGACGATGGCGGCGATCAAAATACCCGCCGGAATCCCGCGCAGGATGGTTTCGACCACGGAAAGCTCCGACACATGCAGGGAGATCGCAATGACAGCGTCGAAATATTCCGGAATGAGGACGCTGGTGTAGGTGATGAACGCAGCCGCAATGACGGCGCCGACCATATTGGCAGCGAACACAATCGACCAGAGCCGGATGACCGGAAGCCAGTATTTTGACGGGTTTTCACTGAAGGGGATGATCGTCGTGATCGTATTCTCGGTGAAAAGCTGCATACGCCCGAGAATCACCAGGAGAAAGCCTGCACTGTAACCAAGGCTGGCAATCAGTGTGCTCCATTCCGCTTCGGGCAGTCGTGCGAGAAAGAAGGCCTCGCCCATGACCGAAAAGCTGATGAGCAACCCGGCCGTCACGCCCGACCATAGCAATGAGGAGTTGGGCCGTTCGAGCTCTTCAACGCCATCACGGCGTATGACTTCGAAAATCTACAAGGCTGACAGGCGCGAGGCCTCGACGACCTCCGTCTCGTCCACGATGGCTTCCTTGTCGGGTGTCTCATTCATCATCTGAGGGGTCCAGTCATTCCAGCGCGGAATCGCTTCAGGATTGAAACGTCCAACCGCCCAATCCGTTCGCTGTTACGCGCCACATGTCACTCCCCAAGAATTTCGAGGCCATCATTGGCGCGCTCGATGATGTCATCCCGATTGACCGGGGCCTCGACACGTTCATGGTCGGTTGGACGCGCAGCCCAAAGCTCCTGATATCGGGCATAAGCCCCAGGGCTCTTGGAAAACACATTCACTTGGCGAAACGGCTTTTCAGAAAGCCGGTAGGCACGCAGGGCTTGCCGGGCCCGTGCCGTATCGAGCGCATAGATCTTGCGTGCATCGCGCAGAACCCGCCCGCCAAGTTGCCCCAGCCCGGTGCCGAAGTTGGTCCCGAGCCGCGCCCGGAAGGACCCGATATAGACCACCTCGTTCGGTCCGACTTCGAACAATGGCATCTCGCCCGGGCCGGTAAACATGGTGCTTTTCACCGGCTGATTGTACTGGAACCGGCCTTCATTGCCTTCCTCGATGATACCGGCGAGTCCGTAGACCCCCGGTCGAACAGGAAAGGCCAGCCAACGCGACTGGGTGTCCTGATTTCGCAATGCGGGAAGGGGACGAATGACTGATTCATTCTCGGCGCTGCCGGCCAATCGCAGATTCAGTTGATAGATATCCGAGGTCGACCGTGCGAGTTGGGGCGTGACAAAGTCCGGAAAAACCTCGACCGAGGCGAGAATGACGGAGGTCTCGCCCTGCCAAACCCTCTGTGGCTGTGCGGGTGCGCAAGCCGCCAGAAGAAGCGAAACAAGCACCAGCCATTTTCCATCAAATACAGACAATGTTTTCTTTCCAATCAGGCCCGTTTCTTCGGTTTCTTCGCCAGCGCCGGCAGGTGCGGTGCCAGGAACGCGCCGGTGTAGCTGCGCTCCTCTGCACATATGTCTTCCGGTATACGGCTGCGAGCGGAACCGATGTTCAATCCAACTCTGAGGCAAGTGTCGGCTTTGAGTATCGCTCGAGAGCTACAGGATAGTTTTCAAAAATATTCTGAATTCGCAGCCTTTTCGGATCGAGTTTGATCTCACGATTGATGCCTTCGGCATCTGCGCGATCAACGCGGTAGGAACGCCGAACTTCGCGGATGCTGCGGCGGGTGCCAAGCGCGCCTCTTTCTCCCGGGGTCAGGGTTGCCGTGAATGTGCCCACATACACGGCTTCCCCCCTGTTTACGGTGATGATCG
>JAURLR010000053.1 GCA_030831135.1 Alphaproteobacteria bacterium | reverse complement strand
GAAAAACTGGCTTTGCCGCAATCGGAGAAAATTGCCGAAGCGGCCAAGCGTGTCTGCTATCGGGGTTGAGACCGTGCATTTCACTCGTGTTGAACAATTTGGCACAGGTTGCCGTCAAGGGGCCAACAGCAGTCGAGTTGTTGCGCAAGAAGCCGGTCTGACATCCATGTTTGCAACAATTCATGCCGCGGACGGCGCTATTCTGCCGGCGTTATTGTCTCAGGGGGACATCTGATGCCTATTCCATTCTTATGCCTGCATTGTCGCCGACAATGACCGAAGGCAATCTCGCGCGCTGGCTCAAGCAGGAGGGTGACAGTGTCGCCCCCGGCGATGTGATTGCCGAAATCGAAACCGACAAGGCAACCATGGAAGTCGAGGCTGTCGATGAGGGCACGCTCGGAAAGATTCTGGTCGAAGAAGGCGCCGAGGAAGTCCCGGTCAACACGCCGATTGCCGTTCTGCTTGAAGAAGGTGAGGACGCGTCGGCGCTTGATGGATTCGACACCGGTGGTGGCGGCCCCAAGCAGGCCGTAACTTCCGAAAAAGAAGACGATGCGCCCGCACCGTCTGCCGACGACGAGCCGAAAAAGAATGAAAAAACCAAACCGGCGCAGCCCGAAGAGGCAGCAGCGGATTCGGGTGACGGCGAAAGGGTTTTTGCCAGCCCCCTCGCGCGCCGTCTGGCGCAACAGCAGGGCATTGACCTCGCTGCGGTCAAGGGCTCGGGGCCGCACGGGCGTATCGTCAAGGCTGATATCGAAAACCACGATGGACGGGCGGCACCGAAAGCCGCGTCTGCGTCGAGTGCGTCGTCAGGCAAGGCCATGGCGTCTGCGGATGGCGATCCCGACTACGAACTGATCAAGCCGTCCAACATGCGCAAGATCATTGCCGAGCGCATGACCGCCTCCAAGCAGCAGGTGCCGCATTTCTACCTGACCGTCGATTGTGAAATTGACAAGCTGCTCGATGCCCGCAAGGACCTGAATGCGCGCGCCAAGGATGGCGAGTTCAAGATTTCCGTGAATGACATGGTCATCAAGGCGGCTGCCGTCGCGTTGATGCAGGTGCCGCGCGCCAATGCAGCCTGGTCGGATGAGGGCATCAAGCTGTTCAACGCAGCTGATATCTCGGTCGCAGTCGCGATTGATGACGGCTTGGTAACCCCCATCGTGAGGCGGGCCGAAGGCAAGGGCCTGCGCCGTATCTCCGAAGAGATGGGTGATCTCGCAACACGTGCCAAGGCCGGCAAGCTGATGCCCGAAGAGTATCAGGGAGGTACCTTCACGATCTCCAATCTGGGGATGTTCGGGGTGAAGCACTTCGAAGCCGTGATCAACCAGCCCCAGGGCGCGATCCTCGCGGTCGGTGCGGGTGAACCGCGTCCGGTCGTGAAGAATGGCGAACTCGCCGTGGCGACCGTGATGTCATTGACGCTTTCGGTCGATCACCGGGCCCTTGATGGCGCAATCGGCGCGGAATATCTCGCGGTTCTCAAAGGGCTGATCGAAAATCCGATGGGGCTTCTGCTCTAGAAGCATCTGTACATTCGCCATATTCCGAAAAGGAACATTGCATGGCTGAGAAATCATACGATCTCGTCGTTGTCGGCGGAGGCCCCGGCGGCTATGTCGCGGCAATCCGCGCGGCCCAGCTTGGCATGAAGGCAGTTGTCATCGAGGCCAATCACCTCGGTGGTATCTGCCTGAACTGGGGCTGTATCCCGACCAAGGCATTGCTGCGGACGTCGGAAATCTATCACTACATGACCCATGCGGCAGATTACGGTCTGAAGGCCGACAATGTCTCCTTCGATGTGAAAAAGGTGGTCGAGCGCTCGCGCGGGGTCGCCAAGCAGCTCAATCAGGGTGTCGGCTACCTGCTCAAGAAGAACAAGGTGGATGTGATCGATGGCTGGGCGAAGCTGGCGGGCGGCAAGGAGGGCGCGCGCAAGTTGACCGTCGAGAAGGACGGCAAGAAGATCGCCGATGTCACCGGGAAGAACATCATCCTGGCGACCGGCGCGCGGGCGCGGGACATCCCGGGGCTGGAAGCCGATGGCAAGCAGGTCTGGACCTACAAGGAAGCCATGACGCCAGAGTCGTTCCCCAAATCCCTGCTCGTTGTCGGATCCGGAGCCATCGGGATCGAATTTGCCTCGTTCTATCGCACGCTGGGTGCCGAGGTCACGGTTGTGGAAGTGCTCGATCGTGTTCTTCCGGTTGAGGACGAGGAAATCTCCGGCATGGCCGCCAAGGCCTTCGAGAAGCAGGGCATGAAGCTGCTGACCGGTGCCACCGTGAAATCCCTCGAAAAGAAGAAGTCGGGCGTGACCGCGACCGTCGAGAAAAACGGCAAGACCGAGAAGATCACCGCCGAACGGGTCATCATGGCCGTGGGCATTGTCGGCAATGTCGAGAATATAGGCCTGGAAGGTACCAAGGTGAAGGTCGACCGGTCCCATATCGTGACCGACGAATGGGGTGCTACGGGCGAGAAAGGCATCTGGGCCATCGGGGATGTGGCCGGTGCGCCATGGCTGGCTCACAAGGCCTCCCATGAGGGGATCATCGTGGTCGAGAAGATCAACGGTTCCAAGGATGTCCATCCGATGGACAAGAGCCGCATTCCCGGCTGTACGTATTGTCATCCCCAGGTGGCCTCGATCGGCCTGACCGAAGCCAAGGCCAAGGAAGCCGGGCACAAGCTCAAGGTCGGCCGCTTCCCGTTCCAGGGCAATGGAAAGGCGATCGCGCTGGGGGAACCCGAAGGCATGATCAAGACGATCTTTGATGCCGAAACCGGTGAATTGCTGGGCGCCCACATGATCGGTGCTGAAGTCACCGAGCTGATCCAGGGCTATAGCGTGGCCAAGACGCTGGAGACGACCGAGCAGGAACTGATGCACACGATCTTCCCGCATCCCACCCTTAGCGAGATGATGCATGAATCCGTACTTGACGCATACGGGCGCACGATCCACTTCTAGCCCATGAACACTGCACCAATCCGCGACAAGAAAACCGATCCTGCACTCCGGCATCCCGAGAAGCAGAAGCGCCCCGACAATCCGATCCAGCGCAAGCCGGACTGGATTCGTGTGAAGGCGCCGACGAGCCCGGAATATCACGAGACACGCAAGCTGATGCGCGATCTCAACCTCTCCACGGTCTGCGAGGAAGCTGCCTGTCCCAATATCGGGGAATGCTGGGCCAAGAAGCACGCCACGATCATGATCATGGGTGACACCTGCACGCGGGCCTGCGCTTTCTGCAACGTCGCAACAGGGATGCCCAAGCCGCTTGATCCGATGGAGCCGGCCAATGTTGCCATCGCGCTTGGCGGGATGAACCTCGAGCATGTGGTGATCACCTCGGTGGACCGAGATGACCTGGCAGATGGCGGCGCGGCGCATTTTGCCGAAGTTGTCCGCTCGATCCGCAATGCCGCGCCCGACACCACGGTTGAAATTCTGACGCCGGACTTCAAGGACAAGGCCGGTGCCATCGACATCATGGCCGCCAGCCCGCCTGACGTGTTCAAT
>JAURLR010000052.1 GCA_030831135.1 Alphaproteobacteria bacterium | reverse complement strand
ATCTGGTTGCCGCCATGACCCTCCCGTACTTCGCCAATCACGGTGTGGTGGTCGCCCAATTCGACAATCTCGACAACCGAGAACTCGGCACCAGCCAAAGCGGCATCCAGCAAGGGCGCACCGTTGACGCCATCCCGATAGGCTTCACCACTGATCCTGCCATCGGCGATCTCGGCCGGTTTGAAGAAGGTGAATGCGAGCCCCTGCTGGCCCTTGCCCAGAAAGTTGAGTGCAAACCCTCCACTTTCCTTCAAGGCTGAATAAGCGCCCGAGTCCGGCTTCACCCCCATTGCCACGAGCGGTGGATCGAAAGAGACCTGAGTGACCCAGTTCACGGTCGCTGCTGCGACATTCCCGTCCGACGACTTCGCGGTCAGGACATAGATGCCGTAGGGAATCATGCGCAGAATTTTCTTTTTCAGGTCTGTATCCATCGGTCTTCACTGCCTGTCTGATTGAATGACGCGGCAAGATGAACCATCCCGTTGGGCGACCAACTGATCTGGATCAATTCCCGAAACGGGCCTGCCCGTTAGTCTGATGCCAGATCATTATCGGAGGACGGCCATGTCACTCAGCACGCTGGACCATTGTTCCATTCGCACAGCCAAGCTTCCCGAAACCCGGAACTTCTATGTTGATATTCTGGGGATGGCAGATGGCGCGCGCCCCGATTTCGATTTCCCCGGTCACTGGCTCTATATCGGCGACAGACCGGTGGTGCACCTGATCGGGATCGATACGGCAGCGCCCGAAGGCCTGTCGGATTATCTGGGTGGCACGGTCAATCCTGCTGCGCTGGAAACCACCGGCACAAGCGCATTCGACCATGTCGCCTTCCGGGCCAAGGATTCTTCGATCCTGATGAAACGCCTTGATGACAACGGCTACACCTATCGGGAACGCATGGTTCCTGATCTGGAGCTTTTTCAGATCTTCGTGGAAGACCCGAACGGCGTGACCGTCGAACTCAACTATTTCGCCGAAGAACACAAAGCCGCCTGACCCGTTCAGGCGACGGCCACAGCCTCTGCAGCTGTCAGATCAGGTTTCATGCTCGCCGCTTTGGCTTCGGCAGCATCGAAATTCAACTCGATCCGCATGCCGTTTGGCGCATCAATGAACAACTGAAACAGGTCCCCGTCATTGGCTTGCCGTTTCAGGTAATTGGCTTTCTCCCCGTCCAGCCGTGCGACCATGTCCACCAGCCCCGTACAATGGAACGCCACGTGGTCGATCACACCTGACCCGTATCGTACCTCCGTGCGGCGCCCGCCGAGGTAGCGATCCTGAAAACGCTGGGTTTCACCTTCCTTGGGAAATTCGGCGATATGGATCGCATGGACATCACCCACATAGAGCCAGATCAGCGGGACCTTGAAGTCGGGATTATCACCCCGCCTGAGGCCGAGGTTCTTCTCGAACCACTGGGCCGTGCCTTCCACATCGTCGGTGTGGATGAGGACGTGCTGCATATGATCAACGGGCATGAGGCGTCTCCTGATTTCGATGCAGGCAGGCTAGCCATCATTCGAGCCATCCGGATTGATCTAGCGCAATCAGCGTCCGCGTTGCTCATGTTCGAGCACGCGCGCCTCCAGCTCCGCCCCCCGCAGGACGTCGAGTGCGGCCCCGACCCGGCAGCGCTCCCGGCAGAACACCATCCAGCGCGGCGCATCCCCGCGCAGATAAACAAACAGATTGGTCAGCTCACCGCCATAAACCGACACGGCATCAAGCTGATAGACATCTCCCATATCATCAGGAATTCCGGCCTGACCGAAAGCCTGCATCCAAAGTTCGAGCAACAGCTCACGCTGCCCCCCGGTCGCCAGCCGTCCCGAAAAATTCGAGAACCGCAGATCATATTTGGTGACGGATCCTGCCCCCTGAAGCGCTTCGGGTAGTGCGGCCGCAATCTTGAAGGGACTGGCGGTGTCATGCTCGAGCCACATTTCGACCTCGTCGCGAAGGCGCGGCAACAGCACCTGACCATCGGGCGTACACAAGACAATGATCCAGCGATCCAGCGGCGGCGGAATCTCCTCAACCGTGCCCGGGGGTGCGTTCTGGCAAAGAATATCCGGGTCGGCGGGACCCTGCGCTTTGGCTTCAGTCGAAACCGAGAAGATGGCGGCCAGTATCAGAGCGGAAAGCAGAGAGCGCATGCGGGAAATCTCGCACGCGTTGGATCAGGTGGTCAAAGCTTCCCTGTATCCGCTGAAACCGTTCCCGGTGGCGTCAATCCTTGCGCCAGAAGGAACTCCGACTGCCGTGCCGGCAGCCCGTCCAGATCGAAGGCGTCGATCAGCTCGTGAAACACGCGATGCCAGTTGAGTTCGGCCCGCAGGCGCAGAAACACCGACCCCAGCCCGATTGCCGCGCGGTCCATGAGCACGAATTCCCGTGGTGGCGTCACGCCGCCAATCTCGCGCAACTGCTCATGAACCTTGCTGGCAATGGAAGCACCATAAGTCCCCGAATCTGAGTCCTGGATGCGTTGGACCTTGTCCTCCATCAGCGGCTTGTAGAGAAAACCGGCCCAGATGTTCAACGTATCGAGGAGTTCGTTCGAGATATTCTCGAAGCCCCAGCGCCCATAGGCATGGGCGGCGCGGTCCCGATCATCAGTCCGCAAGGCGTGATACAGCTCGATCACACCCTCGACGAAGGATGGCGGGAAAACCCGGATACACCCGAAATCATAAAGGTTGATGGAGGCATCTTCATTGACCGAATAATTGCCCAGATGCGGATCGCCGTGAATGACGCCATAGCCGTAGAACGGCACATACCAGGCCCGGAACATGTTCAGCGCCGCTGTCTTGCGCGCCTCTTCATCCGCCGCTTCGGCAAACGCGGCCATCGGCTGCCCCTCAAGCCATGTCGTTGTCAGCAAGCGTGACCCCGACAATTCATCCACCACCTCGGGCACATGGACATGGTCTTCACCGGTCAGCATCGCACCATACAGACGCGTGTTGCGGGCCTCACGGACATAGTCCAGTTCTTCCAGCAGGCGTTCAGACAATTCGTCGTGAATCTGACTGGGGTCGATCGCCGGGTCGTAGCGCCGGTAGACCGCGAAGGCGAGCTTGAGCTGCTTGAGATCGGCCGCGACGATCGATGCCATGTCGGGATACTGAAGCTTGCTGGCAACCTTGCGACCGGTCAGATCGGTTGCTGCATGGACCTGACCCAGCGAGGCCGCACGGGACGCCTCGCGCGGGAATTCCGCGTATTTCGATTGCCAGTCCGGACCGAGTTCGGCGGCCATCCGCCGACGCACGAAGGCCCAGCCCATCGCCGGGGCATTGGCCTGCAACTCGGCCAGTTCGCGCGCATAATCAGATGGCAGCGCGTCCGGGATCGTCGCCAGAATTTGCGCCGCCTTCATCAGCGGACCCTTGAGTCCCCCGAGTGCAACTTTCAAATCCGCAGCATTGCGTTCGTGATCGGCTTCCCGGCCAAGATAGCGGCTCCCCGCCATACGCATCGCTGCCCCCCCTACGGCAACACCAACCCGGCCATAGCGACCAACCCGGCCCCGAACTGTGGAACGACCATCATCTGCCATCTAGGTCTCTAATGCCTCAAGCTCGTCGATCAGACCGGAGATCACGCCAAGCCCCTTCTGCCAGAAGGCCGGGTCGGACGCGTCCAGCCCGAACGGCGCGAGCAATTCCTTGTGTCGCAGGGTGCCACCCGCGCGCAGCATCTCGAGATAGCGCTCGGCAAAACCCTCCGATGCGTTTTCGTAAACGGCATAGAGCGAGTTCACCAGACAGTCACCGAAGGCATAGGCGTAGACATAGAACGGCGAGTGAATGAAATGCGGGATATAGGTCCAGAAATATTTGTACTCCTCCTCGAAGCGGATTGCGGGTCCCAGACTTTCTTTCTGTACGTCCATCCAGATCGTGCAGATTTCCTCGCTCAGCAATTCTCCCTCGCGGCGCTTCTCGTGAACCCGACGTTCGAACTCGTAAAACGCAATCTGGCGCACAACCGTGTTCAGCATGTCCTCGACCTTGGAGGCGAGCATGGCCTTGCGCAGCTTCGGGCTGTCGGCCTCGGCCAAGAGCTTGCGGAAGGTCAGCATCTCTCCGAACACCGAGGCGGTCTCGGCCAGCGTCAGCGGCGTGTCCGACATCAGATGACCTTGCTTACCGGCCAGAACCTGATGCACCCCATGGCCCAACTCATGGGCCAGGGTCATCACGTCGCGGGTTTTGCCCTGATAGTTCAGCAACAGATAGGGATGCACACTGGGCACGGTCGAATGCGCAAAGGCACCGGGTGATTTGCCGGGCCGGACCGGCGTATCGATCCAGTTGTTGTCGAAAAATTCCTGCGCAACGTTCACCAGCTTCGGTGAGAACTGCCCATAGGCATCGAGCACCTTTTCAACCGCATCATCCCATCGAATCAGCCGGTCGTCATCATCGGGCAGCGGCGCGTTGCGGTCCCAGTAATCCAGCTTGCGGACACCAAACCACTTCGCCTTCAGCTTGTAGTAGCGATGGGAGAGGTCGGGATAGGCATCGCGAACCGATTGGGACAGGGCATCCACAACCTCATCCTCGACCGCATTGGACAGGTTCCGTCCGGAGACGGGACGCGCAAAGCCGCGCCACTTGTCCTCGATCTCCTTGTCCTTGGCCAGCGTATTGGTGATCAGCGAGAACAGGCGCACATTCGCGCCGAGAGTCTTGCCGAGCGCCTTGGCGGCGGCCTTGCGTGCCGCCCCGTCGCCGCTGGACAGCAGGTTGAGGGTCTCGGCGCTGCTCAGGCTTTGCGATCCCTTCGGCAAATCCACCTCGAAGACGAGATCTGCCATCGTCTCGTCGAACAGACGGTTCCAGGATGATCGACCCGCGACGGCCTTCTCATGGAGCAGTTTTTCCAACTGGTCGTCGAGCTGGTGCGGGCGATAGGTGCGGGAATCCCGGAGCCAGGGCTCATAGTGGCGAAGCTTGGCAGAAGCCTTGAGAGACTTGGCCAAACCGCGATCGGAGATTCGGTTGATCTCCAGCGCGAAGAACAGCAGATGGGAGGATATACCCACAACCGTCTCCTGCATGGACTGATAGAAGCGGCCGTTCTCGGGGTCCATCATGTCCCCGGCATAGAGCAGCGAAGCGTAGCTCATCAGACGCGAGAGGACTTCATCGATCTTTTCATAGTCAGAGATCGATTTGGCCAGCGTGTCACCGTCCAGATCCGCAAGCTTGCCCTGATAGCGCTTGGCAAAGCGCTCCGCACTGCGCCGCGCCGAAGCAATATCCTTGGCGATTTCCGGACCGTCCATGGCTGGATAAAGGTCCGAGAGGTCCCATTCGGGCAGCGGTCCGAGTTTGTCCCGGGCGGGGCTGCCCTTGCGTCGGCGGGTGGCTGTGGTTTTCGACATATCAACGGCTCCTTGAATCACGCTTTCAGATAAGGTCCATTTGTCACGACAACAACCTCCGCAGCCGGGATTCGTGCCGCAAAGCATGCGACAATAGGGCACCGGGATGGATCCAGAACGAGGCACACACCCATGGACTACGCCGCACGCTACGACAACTGGCAAAACCTGCCGCAGGTCTTTTTCGAAAAGGCCGCAGAACGTGGCGATGCCCCCCTGTTCTGGGCCAAACGCTATGAATCCTGGCAATCGACAAGCTGGGCACAGGCACGCGAAGAGGTCACGGCCCTTGCGCGCGGCTTGCGTGCAGCCGGTGTGGCGCGGGGGGATCGGGTTCTGCTGGTTTCCGAGAACCGACCGGAATGGGGCATCGCCGATCTTGCGATCATGGCCGCCGGGGCGATCACCGTGCCCGCCTACACAACCAACACCGTGGACGACCACATCCACCTGATTTCCGACTGCGACCCGAAAGCCGCGATTGTGTCGTCCGAAGCGCTGGCAATACGGCTGCTTCCCGCGATCCGGAGCACAGGGACCGTCGGCACTGTCGTGACCATCGATGGCGCCAGCGGAAAAAGCGACAACATCGCCATCATCAACTGGCGCGATATGGTGCGCGACGGTGATTCGATGGATATCGACATCGAAGCCGAACTCGGCCAGATCGCGCGCACTGACACCTCCTGCCTGATCTACACATCCGGAACAGGGGGTGCGCCCAAGGGCGTGATGCTGAGCCACGGCGCGATCCTGTACAATTGCACCGGCGCCTATCATCTTTTCAACGATGCCGGGATGCTCGACCTCGACCGAGAAGCCTTTCTGTCGTTCCTGCCGCTCAGCCACTCCTATGAGCACACGGCAGGACTTCACTTCCCCCTGACCATCGGGGCAGAAATCTACTATGCCGAAGGTGTCGACAAGCTTGCGGCCAATATGGGCGAGGTCCATCCCACCATCATGACCGCCGTGCCGCGGCTTTATGAATCGATGCACCAGCGCATCGTTTCGGGGGTAGAGCGAAAAGGCGGTCTTTCCGAGAAGCTGTTCAACAAGGCGGTCGCCCTTGGCATCAAACGCTATGAAAAAGGCGCTTCCGGCCTCTCGCTGATCGAGAAAATTCAGGATCGGGCGCTCGAAAAGCTTGTCCGCGCCAAGGTCGCCCAGCGGTTTGGTGGTCGTCTCAAGGCCTTCGTCTCCGGCGGTGCGCCCCTGAACTATGATGTGGGGGTTTTCTTTCTCGCGCTCGGCGTTCGCCTGCTGCAGGGATATGGCCAGACCGAAACCGCGCCGGTCGTCAGCGCCAACCCGCCGCACAAGATCAAGATCGATACGGTGGGTCCTGCCTTACCGGGTGTCGATGTGAAGATTGCCGAAGACGGTGAAATTCTCATCCGGGGTGAACTCACCATGCAGGGCTACTGGAACGCTCCGGAACTGACCGCCGAAGCCCTGCGCGACGGCTGGGTCCACACCGGCGATATCGGTCTTTTGGACGAAGACGGCTATATCAAGATCACCGACCGAAAGAAGGACATCATCGTCAATTCCGGTGGCGACAACGTTTCGCCCCAGCGCGTCGAGGGGATTCTTGTTTTCGAGCCGGAGTTCAGTCAGGCCATGGTCTATGGCGACAAACGCCCCCACCTCGTCGCCGTGCTGGTTCCCGACGACGCCTTCATGGCCGCCTGGGCACAGGAAAACGACCGCAAGGCCGATCTGGCGGAACTGTCCGATTCCGAAAAGTTCCATGCGCGCCTGCGCGCGGCAGTGGATCGCGCCAATGCGCGGCTGTCGACCATCGAACAGGTCCGTCGCTTCATCGTCGCCGAAGCGGATTTCAACACTGAAAACGGCCTGATGACACCGTCCCTGAAAATCCGGCGTCACGAAATCCGGAAGATTTACGGCGAACGCCTCGAAGCGCTTTACGGGCGGAAACGGGGTTAGGTCACTTACCACCAACCGTCGCCGGTCGCCCTCACCCTGAGCCTGACGAAGGGCGAGGGCGCAACCTCATACTTCGACAAGCTCAGCATGAGGTTGTTCAACAACCTAACCGTGGAATTCCCGATACCATTCGACGAAGCGCGGGATCCCCTCGTCGATGGGCACACGCGGCTCGAAGCCCAGATCCCGGCGACTGGCCTCGATATCCGCATAGGTCGCGGGCACATCACCGGGCTGCATCGGCTGGAAGTCGATCTCCGCCTTCTCGCCCAGAGCGTCCTCGATCAGCCCGATGAAGCGCATCAGCGATTCGGATCGATGGTTCCCCAGATTGTAGACCCGGTGCGGCACACTCGCTCCGTCGCGCGGTGGCGGATTGTCGAGTGCGGCCAGCACGCCCGCAACGATATCGTCGATATAGGTAAAGTCGCGTTGCATCTCACCATGGTTGAAGACCGGGATCGGGTCGCCCGCAAGAATCTTCCGAGTGAAGATATAAAGCGACATATCCGGACGGCCCCAGGGACCATAGACAGTGAAAAACCGCAAACCGGTCTGCGGCAGGCCATAGGTCGAAGAATAGGAATAACTCATCAGCTCGTCCGCCTTCTTGGTAGCGGCGTAGAGGGAGACCGGCGTGTCGACCTGATCTTCGACCGAGAACGGAAGCTTGGTGTTACCGCCATAAACCGAGGATGAGCTGGCATAGACGAGATGCTTCAGATCATCACCCTTGGCCCGCGCCAGCTCGATCACATTCATATGGCCGACAATATTGGCCTGAATATAAGCGCCCGGGTTCTCCAAGCTGTACCGCACACCGGCCTGGGCGGCGAGATGCACGATCCTGTCGACATCCTGCCCCGCTCCGGCAAGCGTTGCGGCGTCCCCGATATCGCCGCGTACAAAGCTGAAGGCATTGTGGCTGGTCAGGCATGCCAGCCGCGCTTCCTTGAGAGCGACATCGTAATAATCATTCAGATTGTCGATCCCGACCACGGTCTCGCCGCGCGCCATCAGGGCAAGGCTGACATGCATGCCGATAAATCCGGCGGCTCCTGTCACAAGTACAGTCATGGGTCGCGCTCACTGCTCTTCATTGGGGACCGGTTTGATATAGGCGAGCGCATCACGAATTGCACGCGGTCAAGCATCCGTTCGAATCGGAAAGTACCGGGCTCAGGCACGAAAAAATCGAATAGCCTACTCGCCCGAACCGGATATTTGTTGCGTCAATAGGGCCATAATCGGGGACGGATGGACAGTCAGGTAAGTGGTGCTTACATTTCTTGTCATGGAGCATTTTGCGTGTGTTCCGACGGGAGAGAAATGACATGGCCGCAACGACCGCCACACTCAATCAGGTAAGTCTCGACGACAAATATGCGCTGGAATCCGGGCGCGTCTTTCTCAACGGCACCCAGGCCCTTGTGCGCCTGCCGATGATGCAGCGCCAGCGCGATGCCGCAGCCGGGCTCGACACGGCGGCCTATGTCACCGGATATCGTGGCTCTCCCCTCGGTGCGCTTGATCAGCAGATGGAACGGGCCAAGCGTTTCCTCGAACGCAACAACATCGTCTTCCGCGCCGGCGTGAATGAAGACCTCGCCGCGACGGCGGTCTGGGGCACCCAGCAGATCAATCTGTCCGCTGGCGCCAAGCATCAGGGCGTCTTCTCCATGTGGTACGCCAAGGGACCGGGCGTTGACCGCTCGGGTGACGTCATCAAGCACGGCAACCTTGCCGGTGCCGCCCCCCTTGGTGGGGTCCTGTTGCTTGCTGGCGATGACCACACCTGCAAATCCTCCACCACCGCGCACCAGTCCGAATTCGCCTTCGTGGATGCCATGGTTCCCGTTCTCAACCCGGCCGGCGTGCAGGAATTTCTCGATCTGGGCCTCTATGGCTGGGCGATGTCCCGCTATTCGGGCTGCTGGGTCGCGTTCAAGACGGTTGCCGAAACCGTCGACAGTTCCGCTTCGGTCCATGTCGACCCGCACCGGGTGAAAATCATCACACCGGATGATTTCGACATGCCCCAGGGTGGCCTCAACATCCGCTGGCCCGATGAATTCCTCGCGCAGGAAGACCGCCATCATCGCTACAAGCTGCAGGCCGCCCTTGCCTTCGCACGGGCCAACAAACTCGACAAGATCGTTCTCAACAGCTCCAAGCGCCGTCTCGGAATCGTCACCACCGGCAAGAGCTACCTCGATGTCCGGCAGGCGCTCGATGATCTCGGCATTTCCGAGGAACAGGCCGCCGATATCGGCATCAGCGTCTACAAGGTTGCCATGACCTGGCCGCTGGAACCCCAGGGCATCCGTGAATTCGCGGCCGGGCTGGAAGAAATCCTCGTGGTCGAGGAGAAACGCTCGCTCATCGAAGGCCAGCTGAAGGAACAGCTTTACGATCTGAGCGAAAGCGTCCGTCCGCGCGTCCTGGGGAAATACGATGAGAGCGGGGCCTGGATTCTCCCGTCATCGGGCGAGCTGACCCCGGCACAGATCGCGCGCGCGATCGCAGGGCGGCTATCCCGCTGGCACAATTCCGACGCGATCT
>JAURLR010000051.1 GCA_030831135.1 Alphaproteobacteria bacterium | reverse complement strand
TGCCCGCGCTCTCGGAAGTGTTTGAGGTGACCGAGCGTCTCGGCCTCTGGGTGGCCGACATGGAAGTGCTGCGGCTGCACTACTACCATACGATCCGGCACTGGCGGCTGCGGTTCGCCGCCAACCGGGATGCCGCGCGCACACTCTATGACGAGCGGTTCTGCCGGATGTGGGAGTTCTATCTGTCGGCGGTCGAGCTGGGCTTTCTGCACGGCTCGAACATGGTGTTCCAGCTGATGATCTCGCGCGAGCGCGACGACGTACCCGTCGTTCGGGATTACATGCTCGAACGGTCGGACAGCGCAGACTGAGCTAGGCCTTCAGTTCCTGCAGAAACATCGCGCCGAAATCCTTCAGCTTCTTCGGACCCACCCCGTTCACCAATGCCAGTGTCTCTAGATCATTCGGCTTCATGACACACATATCGAGCAGGGTGGCGTCGGAGAAGATGACATAGGCCGGGACCTTGCGCTCCTGAGCCAGATTACGCCGCAGCGCCTTGAGGTTGGCGAAGAGTTCGGTATCGGCGTCATCGAGTGATGCTGCCGCAGCGGGGCTTTGCTTGCTGCGGGACGACGCGGCCTTGGTTTTCGGAAT
Organism: Alphaproteobacteria bacterium; assembly: GCA_030831135.1. Classification (GTDB taxonomy): domain Bacteria; phylum Pseudomonadota; class Alphaproteobacteria; order UBA6615; family UBA6615; genus JABJAG01. The sequence continues at coordinate 4,631 of JAURLR010000051.1, read as the reverse complement.
GTCCCGGTATTCGAAGGCCTGTTCGCCCTTCAGGACGGGGTCCGCCTTTTCGGTCAGTTGCAGCCCGCCATAGCCCTCGACATCGATGGACAGATAGCCCGAGGCAACAGCTTGGCGAATGAAGGCGGTCCAGAAATTCTTCGGGCGTTCCTTCCCGGCTCCATAGACTGGCAGCGTATTGTGGCCGCGCGCGAGAATTTTCTCCGAAGCCGCGCCACGCAGCACATCGACAATATGGGCGGCACCAAAGACCTGCCCGGTGCGCGCAACGGCGCTCAGCAGCATCTGGGCCTCTTTTGTGCCATCGATCAGGGTCGGCGGATCAATACAGATATCGCAATTGCCGCAGGCTTGCGTGCTCTCGCCGAAATAGGTCAGCAAGGCCACGCGTCGGCAGGACGTGGCCTCGCCATAGGCCAGCAGGGAATCCAGCCGTTTGTGTTCGCGGCGCTTGTGATCTTCGTTGCCCTCGTCCTGGGCAATGAACTGGCGGCGCATCCGGATGTCATCCAGCCCATAGAGCATATGCACGTCAGCCGGGTTGCCGTCGCGGCCCGCGCGGCCGATTTCCTGATAATAGGCTTCCATGCTGCCCGGCAGGTTCAAATGGAACACATAGCGGATGTCGGGCTTGTCGATGCCCATACCGAAGGCGATTGTCGCGACCATGATGGTCGCGTCCTCGGCCATGAAGGTTTCCTGGTTTTCCCGGCGTACGTCCTGCGGCAATCCGGCATGATAGGGCAGCGCCTTGAAGCCCTTGTCACGTAGCAGGCTGGCCGTCTCCTCGGTGAGCTTGCGGGACAGGCAATAGACGATCCCTGCCCCGGTGCTGCGGGATTTGACGAATTCCAGAAGTTGCTTGCGCCAGTCTGTCTTGGGCGCAACGGCCAGCCGCAGATTGGGGCGGTCAAAACCCCGGACCACGATATCGCCCTTCCCGCCAAACAGCTTTGTGGCGATATCCTGCCGGGTCGCGGTGTCTGCTGTGGCTGTAAAGGCGCTCAGGGTCGCGTTGGGAAAGCGGGTTCGCAGGCTCGACAGCGCCTCGTATTCGGGCCGGAAACTGAAGCCCCATTTGGAGATGCAATGGGCCTCGTCAACCACAAACATGGCCGGATCGAGCCCCTGAAGCGCGCTCAGCATCCGTTCGGTCATCAGGCGTTCGGGCGAAAGATAGAGCAGCCGGATTGTTCCGTCCTGAACCCGGCGCCAGTCTGCCACGTTGTCCTCGCGCGACCGGTTCGAATGGATACAGGCCGCTTCGACACCATTGGCGCGCAATCCCGCGACCTGGTCGTCCATCAGGGCGACGAGCGGTGAGATGACGACCGTCAGGCGGTCCACGATCAGCGCGGGAAGCTGGTAACAGATCGACTTTCCCGCCCCCGTCGGCATGACCGAAAGCGTGTTGGTGCCATCCAGCAGACGGTCCACGATCTCCCGCTGACCGGGGCGAAAAGCGGGGAACCCGAAGACAGATTCAAGGACTGTTTCTGGCGTCAGGGACATGGCGTTCCGGGAATGGAAAAGGGGGCGACCCGCAGGACGCCCCCTCGATACGCGTAATCGAACGGGATTCGCTACTTTCCGAGCAATCCCTTGATGGCGCTGCCGGCGTCTTCACCGACATTTCCGATACCCGAACCCGAGGTTGCGTCCTCAAGCTGCTTCTGGACATCACCGGTTGCCTTGTTGATCTGGTCCATGGCTGCACCGGTCAGCTGGTCAACATTGATCTGTGCCTTTGCAACCGCGTTCTGCGCGCCCTTGAGGACGGCCTGCATGGTCTGATCGGCGACTTCACGGGCCGTTGCGCCGTTGTCCTTCTTGCCGATATCGGTCAGGTGAAGGTCCGGCATCGGAACCGAGAGCTTCTCGTTGAGCAGAGGCGCGCGGACCGAAACGGAGCCATCGCGCAGGTAAAGGTTTTCGATGATGAACTTCGGCCCCTCTTCCTTGGATTCGCTGCTTTCGGAGGACTTGGCGCGGGACTGAACGGTGTCATTCAGGGTCTGGAGGTTGCTGTCGCCGTTTTGAAGGAACTCATAGAAAATTTCCGGGCTCTGAATGACCAGTTCCTTGATGACCACCGGGTCGCTCTGAATCGTTGCCAGGTCCAGTTCGATGGAGACTTCTCCGAACTTGAAGGCGTCATCGGCGCTGAAGCCGTTCGGGTTGGTGACCCGGAAGCCGCGCAATGCGCCTTTTCCCGAGGTCAGTTCGATATCGACTTCGTTGAGTTCGACATTGGTCTGCGTCATGTCCGAACCGACTTTCTCGATCGCTGCGCGAACAATGTCGTTCAGCTGGCCAAGAAAGACGAATACGCCGACGCCGACGAGAATCGCCAGGACACCAAGTCCGATCAGTATTTTTTTCATTGTGGTTTTACCTTGTCTCAATTTGAGTGCGTCATGAGTTAGTCGACATCATAGAGGCAATTATCCTGCCACTTGTTTCATTTTCGTGTCGAAAAATTCAATCTTTCCGAACTTAGAATGAACAACGGCCACCCCAGGGGTGGCCGAAATTCGTTCCATCAGTCTAAAAACAATCAGGAAACTTCGCGTGATCCGGAGGCAAAGTTCACCTTCACGGTGATCGTACCTTCGTTGATGAGCCAGGGCCGGACGCGGTAATCACGTGCACCACTGGTGTGCATTGGATCTGCGGCGGCAATTTCCTTGGCATGGGCGAGATCACGGGCGCGTACAACGAACATGCCCTCACCACCCCAGGTTTCCTCGTCATCTTCCCAATGGGGCCCTGCCGCAACGAAAATGCCCTCGGCTTCCATCTTTGCCTGATGGGCGAGATGCGGTCCGATATTTTCCATCACCGGCCCAAGGCCGTTTTTCGGAAATGTGTGTACGACATAGACCTGCCATTTCAGCATGTCACCGCTGGCTTCGAGAATTTGAGTACGTGTTGGTACGCCGTCGGCCATGAATGGGTCCTCCCAATTGAATTTGACGGTTTGTTTCCGTCGGAATACGGATGTCAGGAATGTAGGCACCGGGTGTAGAAACGCCAAGGTGAATCCGCGTGAATGACCGGAATGCGAACAAGGAAAACTCTGTTGGACCGCAAACCTGAATCCCGAACCAGATGGCCACGGCGTCGCATACTTGTCGTCCTGTTTGGAATTGTGGTGGCACTCGGTGCCATCGTTTTTACACGTGAACTGCTCGACAGTTCGCGCGTGCGCATCGCCGCGCCGCAGGATCTGTCTGCCCATTTCGAGACCATCGGATATACCTCCAAAAGCCTGCGTACAGGAAATGCCGAAGTGCCGCGCTTTGTTGTTTCGGATATTCCCCAGGACTGGGCAGAAGGCCTGACGGTAGACCGCAAGAAGAGCCTGTTTTTTCGCGCCCTCCTCCCCATGGTTCTGATGGTCAATGAGGAAATTCTGGGTGACCGGAAACGGTTGCAGGCGATCGGTGCAACCCTGGCAGAATCCCGGTCAGCATCTTCGGATGATCTGAAGTGGCTCATGGAAGTGGCGGAGCGTTACGGATTGCCGATCAGGGATCGTGAAAATAATCTGAGCCCCACTTCCATCAAGCCGCTGTTGCATCGCGTGGATGTCATTCCCCCGTCCCTCGCTTTGGCACAGGCTGCCGTTGAAAGCGCCTATGCGTCATCCAGGTTTGCGGTCGAAGGCAATGCCTTGTTCGGCCAGTGGCATTTGGGCAAGGGATTGGTGCCCGGGAAACAACGCACCGAACTGGGCGATTACCGTATCGCCACATTCAGAACGCCAAAAGATTCGATTCGCTCGTATATGAAGAACCTGAACACTAATGCGGCTTACCGTTCGTTTCGCGAATTGCGTGCTGCGGCCCGTCGGCAGGATCAAAATCCTCGTGGTGCGCCGCTCGCAGACGGGCTGCTGGCCTATTCCGAGAAAGGCGCTGCCTATGTGAGTCTGGTGCGCAATCTGATTGCGCGAAATGGTCTTTCCGCTGCAGACAGTGCGCGACTAAAAGATCACCAGACCACACGGATCACAACAGGCCCGCTTTAAAACCACGCACGAAACCAAAACGGTCATAATTGCGATCTAACCTCATGACCAAACCCTCGGAAATGGCGCAGGCACGATCTGTAGCCGCTGGAGCTCGAAAATGACGGGAAACTTTGCGGAAAAACAACCGGCTGCAGCCGGTCTGGGCATATTCGAGAAATGGTTGTCCGTCTGGGTCGGACTTTCCATTCTGGCAGGATTGGGGCTTGGCAATATTGCACCGGACCTGTTTGCCAGCGTGGCAGCAATCGAATACGCGTCGGTAAATCTGATCATCGCGGTTCTGATCTGGGCGATGATCTATCCGATGATGATCTCTGTCGATTTTGGCAGCCTGAAGACCATCGGGAGTCGACCTAAGGGGATCGTCCTCACGCTTATTGTGAACTGGCTTGTGAAGCCGTTTACCATGGCAGCACTGGCTGTCGTGTTCTTTGAAGTTGTATTTGCGCCCTTCATACCTGCCGATGACGCCGAGCAGTATATCGCCGGACTGATTCTGCTCGGGGCGGCCCCTTGCACGGCCATGGTGTTTGTCTGGTCGCAGATGACGAAGGGCGACCCAGCCTACACGCTTGTGCAGGTGTCGTTGAACGAC
>JAURLR010000050.1 GCA_030831135.1 Alphaproteobacteria bacterium | reverse complement strand
TCGCTTTGGCTGCTGCGCGGGCAAGTTCTGTTTCCCCGCGATACCAGACGAAGCCAGCAGGACCGGTCGGCCCGATCATCAGGGGCAGGCCGTGGGTCTTGCCGAACAGATTGACCCGTGTGTGGCGCTGGGAGACATCACGCATCACCCGCGGCATCAGCTTGATCCGGTCCAGTGCGGCACGGTTGTCGCGCATGGCGATCTGGTCTTCGCTGCCCTTGTCGCAAAAATCGAACAGTGCCTTTGTCAGCCGGCGCTTGGCCATGCGGCGGAGGTCTTCGATGTTCAATGCTTTGCGCGAAAGATCTGCCACTTGGGGTCTCCGGGAAATTCGTCTTGTCTGTGAGGCGGAAGATACTGCCCGATCGGGATTCCATCGAGAGACTGCCTATCACAGCGCTGTATGACTGCGCCATCGCTGTATCGCATTGATCTTGCCGCGCTGTCTTCATCGGGCGCATGCTTTCAGCGTATCGGAATGACGGTTACATCGGAGGACCCATGAGCGACATCATCGAAATGAGCCAGGACGAGATGAGCGCGCGTATCGCGCGATTTGCAGATCAGCAGGGCAACACACAGCTAATGATTACTCAGAGCATTCCCGGTTTTCAGCGCGATATCTACAGCGTTATTGGAAAAGGTGTCTCCGAGGACGCAGGAACTCAGCCTGGCATTGTCGATTCCAGCGGATTCAATGTGGCCTATGTGGGGGCCGAGCCGGACAACGGTTCGGCCATGCATACCCACAATGAAGAGGTGGAGGTTTTCATACCCATCTCGGGTCAGTGGGCGATCTACTGGAACGAAGGCGATGCCATGGAAGAGGTTGTGCTCGGCCCGATGGATTGCATTTCGGTTCCGGAGAAGGTGATGCGGAGTTTCAAGAATGTCGGCGACAGCTATGGCTATCTGCTGGTGATCATTGGTGGGACGGAAAACTCAACGGTGTCCCGGCCACAATCGGTCATTGATGCGGCGACTGCGGCCGGGTTGAGGCTGGGTGCGGACGGCAAAATGGTTCCGGCAGGAGAATAGGCTACTAGGTCGCAGACGGACCCATGGCCGCTTCAAGTGCGCGCCGGAACGGCGCGGCGAGGGCAACCGACTTCGAGGTTTCGGGGTCAAACTGCACGGTCACGATTTCGGCGGTCGCCACGCATTTGCCGTCCTGAAAAACCCCCTGGCCCAGACCATAGGACGAACTGCCGATCCGGGTGACGACAGTGCCGATTTCCACATCGCCAGGGTAATGCGCGGGGGCGAGATAGTTCGCAGCAAACTTCACCACCGCGAACCCTGACAATGTATCGCCGGCAACCTCGGTCAGGCGCTGCAGGCGAAAACCCACACGACCATCCTCGAAGTACTGATTGATGGCACCGTTGTTAACATGATTGTTGGGGTCAAGGTCGCCGTACCGCACGCTGACGGTTGTCCAGATAGCGAAGGAGTCGCGGGCGGTAAGGTCGGTCATGATCGCTATCTTCTCTTGGGAACGGATATTCGGGGAACTGGTATTTGGTTTTGCTGATACAGCATATAACGTGAGATTAGGATCGGGTCGATCCGTGGACAACGGGATCGAATCGATCCGCCGACAAATGGGGGAAGCAACATGCCGACAGCGAATATCCGGGGCGTCAATCTTCGATATCAGATCATTGGAGATGAAGGTCCTTATGTCACCCTGATCACCGGCGGTCGCCGCGGGTTTGACGAATTCGTGCCGCTGGCCGAGAAGGTCGCGGCCCATGGTTTTCGCGTGCTGCTGCATGACCGGCGCAATACCGGCGCATCCGATATCAGCATGCAGGGAAACGAGGTCGAGGAAGCGGTCTGGGCCGATGATCTCAACGAACTGCTGCATCATCTTGGGGCGGCCCCGGCATTCATTGGCGGCTCGTCCTCAGGCGCGAGAACAGCATTGATGTTCGGGCTCCGGCATCCCGAAACGGCGCGTGGCCTTTTGCTGCTCCGGGTATCCGGCGGGGCTTTTGCTGCCGCGCGACTGCCGGAGAACTACTACGAACAGTTCATCCGTATCGCGCGTGATGGTGGCATGGAGGCGATCTGTCAGACGCCGGAATATGGCGAGCGGATTACGGCCAATCCGGAAAATCGCAAACGGCTGATGGCGCTGACGGCCGAGGAATTCATCGATATTCAGACCCGTTTGCGCGATCTCTTCGTGGCGGGCGCAGACCTGCCGGTCTTTGGCGTGACCGAAGCCGAGCTCAATTCGATCAAGCTGCCCGCAATCGTGATCCCCGGGAACGACAAGATTCACGATTCCCGCAGCGGGCGTGCCGTCCACACGATGATCCCGGGCAGTGAAATACACGTGCTTCCGATGGAAGATCAGGATGTGCCGGTGGTGCCGTTCGAGGACTGGGAAGCCCATGAACCCGAGATCGCAAAGGTTCTGGCCGACTTCATGGTGCGGCAGGCGGCCTGACGCGGAAGGTCAACTCGTGGCCAGGACCAGATTTTTGATGACCGGATAGATCTGACGTTCCCAACGCTTGCCGCTGAATGTTCCGTAATGGCCGACACCGGCCTGCAGGTGGTGGCGTCGAAGATGCGGGCGCAGACTGGCGCAGATCTCGTGGGCGGCCGCCGTCTGTCCGACCGAGCAGATATCATCACGTTCGCCCTCTACCGTGAGAAGGGCTGTGCGCTGGATAACGCGCGGGTCGATCTTCCGGCCCCGGACCACCAGTTCGCCCTTGGCGAGAAGTGCGTCCTGAAAAACTGTCTTCACGGTCTCGATGTAGAATTCCGCTGGCATGTCGAGCACGGCACAGTATTCGTCATAGAAATCCGTAATCGCCTTGGCTTCGTCTTCGCGCCCATTGGCGAGGTGATCGTAAAGCTTCTCATGGGTTTCCGTATGCTTCTCCGCATTCATCGACATGAAGGCGAGCAGCTGCACGAAACCGGGGTATACGCGGCGTTTTGCGCCCGCATATCGCTTCGGGACTTCGGCAATCAGATTGCGCTCGAACCATTCGATCGGTTTCGACATGGCCAACTCGTTGACGGCGGTCGGGTCGATGCGGGTATCAATGGGGCCGGCCATCAGCGTCAGGCTCAGCGGTGAAGCCGGATTGCGATCCTCTTCCATGATGGAAACCGCCGCCAGTGCCTGCACACAGGGCTGGCAAACAGCGAGCACATGAGAGTCCGGTCCAAGCGCTTCCAGACAGGCGATGATGTAGTCCACATAATCATCAAAGCCGAACGCACCCTCGGACACGGGAACATTGCGCGCGTTTTTCCAGTCCGTGATGTAGACGTCATGGTCAGACAGCAATGTCTGAACGGTGTGGCGCAAAAGCGTGGAGAAGTGGCCGGAAAGGGGCGCAACAACCAGAATGCGTGGCTGTTTCTCGACGCCGTCCTTGGCAAAATGCAGCAAGTCGCAGAACGGAAGTGACAGGCTGATTTCCTCGCGGACGGGGACCATTTCATGATCCACCAGAGCTTCGACAATCTGGTAGGGCGGGCGATCATGTGACAGGCGCGCGCGGGCTGTCATTTGCCAGGTCGCCGTGGCCTTTCGACCGGTATAGGTGAGGCGAAACCCTGGAATTGTATGGGCCATCGAATTGGCCAGCAGGGCCATGCCACGGATTGGTACAAGGGCGTCGGCGTAGTTCTGATAAGCTTGATAGATCATACGATATTACCCGGTCGGGCGGGTCTTTGACCGCCTGCTGATCTCGCGAATCGCTGAGGTGACTCGATGGCCGGGAAGGCTAGTGTTTATTGAAGTGCAGCGCAATATCGAGCATTGTGCAATGCAACAAGGGGTGACGCATGACGCAAACACGAACCAGACAAACCGGTCGGACCAAAAAGTCCGAAACACCGGCTGTCTTGACGATTTCAAGCCGGACCTATTCGTCCTGGTCACTGCGGGGATGGCTGTTGTGCCAGCTGGCAGGTTTGAAAGTCGACGAAGAGGTCGTGTCGATCGACGATCCTGATGTCCGCTCGGAATTGTTGCTCCTTGCGCCATCGGTGCTGGTGCCGCGTCTCGATCACAATGGGGTCAGCGTCTGGGATGTCCTGGCGATCACCGAGTATCTGGCCGAGCTGTTTCCGAAATCTGGAATGTTGCCCAAGGATCCCGTGGCCCGTGCGCATTGCCGGTCGATCTCCGGTGAGATGCATTCCGGCTTTTACAATCTCCGCTCTGCACTTCCGATGAATCTGAAGTCAAAATACAAGAATTTCAAAATCTTTGCAGGTGCCCACCCGGATATCGAACGGGTTCAGGCGATCTGGGCGGATTGTCTGGATACCTATGGCGGCCCGTTCCTGTTTGGCAAACCGACAATCGCCGATGCCATGTATGCGCCGGTGTGCACACGGTTTCGGGCCTACAACGTGCCGATAACGGGCAAGTCCCGAAAATATTGCCAAACCATCTTCCAATGGGAGCCGATGGCAGAATGGGTGTCGGCGGCGAAAAAAGAGCCCGAAGAGATGGAAGAACTGGATATGGAGTTCTAGGAACTTCGTCGCGCCGATACCGGATTCAGTGACGGCGGGCGCTCAGGACCAAAACGCATCATTCGACAATATCGAATTATTGATCATTAATAATTTGATTATGATGATCTGATCCAAGGCGTAGAACAGCTTGATTGCAATGCGCTGTGACAATTTGAGGGATCGCCACCATGTCTGTTGCTGAAAACCTTGAGCGCATCCCGCTTTCTGGACCGGACGTCTGGATGGGAGAAACAGCGCAGTCCACCGATGCGTGGATACATCCGTTTTCGCAGCACGAAATCGCAGAGATCGACGCTGCATACCGGAGCGCGTGCGCTGCCGGTGCCACCCTCGCGACCCTGACTCGCGAACAGTTTCCCTTGCCACGTGTCAGCAAAATCCTGTCCAGAGTGCAGCAGGAACTGGAGGCTGGATGGGGGCTTTATCTGCTGTGCGGTATTCCGGTGGAGCGATACAGCAAGGATGACCTGCGGTTCATCTACTGGGGGCTTGGCCTGCATCTCGGGACTGCCGTGTCCCAGAGCAAGCGCGGTGACGTGCTCGGGGATGTGCGCGATCTTGGTACCGGGCTGGATGGGCCAAAATTCAGGGGGTACACAAGCGCGGGAGAGCTGACCTATCACGCTGACGCCGCGGATGTGACCGGGCTGTTCTGCCTTCAGCCGGCCAAACGCGGGGGGCTCAGCCGTATTGTCAGCACCTCGGCAATCCACAATGAAATACTGCGCACGAGGCCCGATCTTCTCGAGGTGCTGTACCGGCCCTATTACTGGAGCTTTCAGGGCAATGAATTGCCCGGTACCCCGCCGCATTATGAGCAGCCGGTCTTCACCATGCACAAGGGACGGTTCGCCGCCCGCTACACCCGTACACATATGCGTTCGGCCCAGATGATGGACCATCTGCCCAAGATGACGGCTGCACAGGGCGAGGCGCTCGATCTGATCGACGAAATCTGTGCGCGGCCGGAGTTTCAGCTCACCATGATGTTTCAGCCGGGTGACATCCAGTTCCTGAACAATCATCTGATGCTGCATATGCGCACCGAGTTCGAGGATTACCCGGAACCCGCGCGGCGTCGGCATCTGATGCGTCTCTGGTTGGCCCTGCCCAATGGGCGGGAACTGTCTCCGGCCTTTGCGCCTTTCTATCGCGATACCCGGGCGGGCGCTGTCCGTGGTGGCCACCCCGGACATGGGAACGAGATCGTCTTCGAGACCGCATAGGGCGAAAGATGGCCGAGATCAGCGATACGCCGGGACGCGGGACGGGCCTGCTTGCCATCTTCTGCGACCTTGATGTGGATGATCGAGCTGATTTCCGGCCTTGGCTGATCGAGGATATGTTTCCCGCGCGCATGCAGATTGGTTTCAACGCCTGTGCAAGCTATGACCGAGTGGCAGGCGAGGGGCAGCAATTCCTGACATTGTACGAAATGCCCAGCCTGGGGCATCTCTATGGCGAGGCGTATCAGGGGCTGCGCCGAGTTCGAAAACCCCGGGACGCGGCCTATCACGAGAAGTTCCGCAATCCCGAGCGCTACACGCTTGCCTGGACTGGGCCGGAGCTTGCTTCAGTTGGTCGGATGGACGCGACCCTGGGGGAATTCATTCGTGTCGACCGGTTCAATCTGAACCCATCGGCGGTACAGGATTTCAATATTCAGTTTGTTACCCGATACCTGCCAGCAATGGCACAATCCGCAGATGTGATTCGTCTCCGCCGTTACCTGTCGATGGAGGGTTCACCATCCCATTTCTTGTTGCGCGAATATGCGGACAGCATGGAATATGCCGACCCCCTCTGGCAGGACTTGGGCGAAGACGTGAAGGAACTTCGCTCCGCCCTTTATCGGCGCGTCATTGCGAACCGATAAATAGTCCTGCTCAGATGGTCGGTGTTGGTGGGCGAGACCGGTTACTTAGACGACGCCGAAGGCGAGCATCGCATCGGCGACCTTCTTGAAGCCCGCGATATTCGCGCCTTTTGCGTAGTCGATATAACCATCCTCGCCACGTGCGTATTCCAGACAGTTACCGTGGATGTCTCGCATGATGTCGCGCAGGAGCTTCTGAAGTTGGTCAGCGCTCCATGAGATACGGGCGCTGTTCTGACTCATCTCGAGACCCGAAACCGCAACGCCGCCGGCATTGGCGGCCTTCGCAGGACCAAACAGCACCTTTGCGTCACGGAAGACCTCCACGCCTTCATTGACCGTCGGCATGTTCGCGCCCTCGGCAAGCGCCTTCAGACCGTTCTTGACCAGAATTTCAGCTTCCTCCTTGCTGATTTCGTTCTGGGTTGCGCATGGCAATGCGAGATCACAGGGAACAGACCACGGGCGTTTGCCCTCATGGAACTCGGCCCCCTTGAACTCCTTCACATAGTCGGAAATGCGGCCACGGCGGTGGGTCTTGTGTTCCTTGACCCAGTCGATCTTCTCTGC
>JAURLR010000049.1 GCA_030831135.1 Alphaproteobacteria bacterium | reverse complement strand
TAGACGCCGTCGGCGAACTGGTAGCCGCGATCCTCGACATGCACGACAGCGTCGCGATGATCCACATAGGTCCCGTTCACATAAGCAGTGCGTGGCATAACAAACTCCGGATTTTCACGCGCAATTCTCGGTCTAGAAAAATTCCAGTTTGACCGCAAACATCCGTTCAACCTTGCGAACGGCTTCCTTGGTCGCAAACAGGATGACGCTATCGCCGACATTGATGACCGTGTCCTTGTCGACCATGAGCACCTGATCATCGCGCACAATGGACGCAACAATAACCCCGGCGGGAAGCTTGGCATCCTTGATCGGTTTCCCAACCAGGCTCGATGTCTCCAGCGCCTCGGCCTCGATCACCTCACCGAAATTCTCGCCGATCGAATGTACCGAACGGATGCGCCCGCGGCGGATAACCTGCAGAATGGTCGAGACCGTGATGACACGCGGATTGACGACCACATCGATTCCCAGTGGTGCCAGCAGCGGGTTGTAGGTGTTGCTGTTGACCAGGGTCACGGCACGCTCCGCGCCATACCGTTTTGCGAGAAGCGAGGCCAGAATGTTGACTTCGTCATCATTGGTGACAGCAACAACCGTGCTGGCCTTGTTGATATTGGCTTCTGCGAGAATATCGGGATCGAGCGCATCGCCATTGATGACCGTGGTCCGTGACAGCAGTTGTGCTGCTTCCTGCGCCCTGTCCTTGTCGAGTTCGATCAGGCGCGCCGTGACACCGGAAAACTGCTCTTCAATATCGAGAGCCAGACTTTGTCCGATATTGCCACCGCCGATGATGACAACGCGGCGGGCTTCCTGTTCATCGTGACCGAAGGCCGCCATCGCGCGCGGCACGTGTTCGGCGTCGATCACGATATACACCTCGTCATTGACCTCAAGATGGTCGTCCCCGGACGGCACAATGGGTTTGCCTTCCCGGATGATGCCGATGATCGACAACCGCAGATCGGGAAACAGGGTCGTGAGCTGGCGCAAAGGTGTGTCGAGGATCGGGCAGTTTTCCTGACACCGCACACCAATCAGCCGGAGCCGGTTCTTTGCGAGCGGAATCATCTCGAACGAGCCTGGCACGGTGAAGCGACGCCCAATGGCGCGCGCAACCTCGATCTCTGGCGAGATGATCACATCAATCGGCATATGATCGCGGGAGAAAAGATCTGCCCAGATCGGGTTGCGGTAGCTTTGCGCACGCACACGGGCAATCTTCATCGGCACATCGAACAACGAGTGCGCGACCTGACAGGCAATCATGTTGACTTCGTCGGCGAAGGTAACCGCGACAATCATGTCTGCATCACGCGCACCGGCAGCCTCGAGGACGTCGGGATGCGATGCAAACCCGACCATTGTGGTGACATCCAGCGTGTCGCGAATCCGTCGGATCAGCTCGGGACTCTGGTCAATCACTGTGACATCGACACGCTCGGCAGCAAGCTCACGCGCGATGCTGGAGCCGACCTGGCCACCACCACAAATTATCGCTTTCATGAATTCATCCCGGTTTTCGGCCTAAGGCTGGAAGCTAGAGCGGCCACGAATACAAAAATCGAAAACTATTCCAGTGCTCGCATCATCGGCCCCTGGACTCCCAGAGACTTCAGTTTTCGATGCAGGGCAGAACGTTCCATACCCACGAAGGTTGCGGTTTTCGAGATATTACCACCAAAGCGGTTCACCTGCGCCTCAAGATACTGCCGCTCAAACTCCTCACGTGCATCGCGCAGGGACAGGCTCAGAAATTCTGTTTGTCCCGCTCCCAGCAGTGCCCGGGGGGTTTTTTCAATCAGTTCGGGGGGCAGCATATCGGCCCGGATCGGTTGTTGCGGGTCTGCTGGCGCCATGATCAGAAGCCATTCGATGACGTTTCGCAGCTGGCGCACATTGCCCGGCCATTCATGTGACTGGAGCGCCGTCATGGCGTCCGGGCCGATACGGCGCGCTGGCATCCCGCCGGTTTCTGATGCGTGGCGCATGAAATGCTCCGCCAGCTTGGGAATATCCTCCCGGCGATCAGCGAGATCGGGTACTTCAAGGGGCACCACGTTCAGTCGATAGAACAGGTCCTCGCGGAAGCGCCCGGCCCGGATCTCCGTCTGCAGGTCACGTGTGGTCGTCGCGACGACACGTACATCCACGGCGATCTTCCGGTTACCGCCGACTTGTGTGAAGGTTTGCTCCTGCAGCACCCGGACAATCTTGCCCTGAGTTTCCATCGGCATATCACCGATTTCGTCCAGAACGAGCGTCCCGTTATGTGCCTGCTCGAAAAGTCCGATCTTGCGCCCGTCCTGATCCGAAGCCCGCGCGGCCTCCACGCCGAACAACTCGGCTTCCATCCGCTCAGGTGCCATGGCAGCACAATTCACGATAACGAAGGGCTGATCTGCGCGACGCGAAAGCTCATGGAGCATACGTGCGGCAACCTCTTTGCCAGCACCAGCCGAGCCCTTGATGAGCACCCGACTGCCCGTCGGCGCAACTTTTCCCACCGCCTGGCGCAGCTGCGCGATAGGGGCGGATTCTCCGATCAGTTCGGATTCCGGCCCGGCGCGCATCCGTAACTCCCGGTTTTCCCGACGCAGGCGGAACGCCTCAATGGCGCGACTGACAATCAGGATCAACCGATCCGTCTTGAAGGGCTTCTCGATGTAGTCATAGGCGCCAATTTTGATTGCCTGCACCGCCGTTTCGATCGATCCGTGCCCACTGATCATCACGACGGGGACCTCGGGGTGCTCGCGACCCAGAATATGGAGCAACTCCATACCGTCCAGACGACTTCCTTCCAGCCAGATATCGAGAATGATCAGGTTCGGCCGGCGCGCGGCAATTTCGTCAAGGGCAGCTTCCGCGCTGGCCGCTTCGCGGGTTTCATAACCCTCGTCTTCCAGAACGCCTGAAATCAGCATCCGGATATCGTCTTCGTCGTCGACTATAAGAATGTCTTCAGCCATTGCTCTGATTATCCCGACGTTCCACGCACACCAGGCTTGAGGGCCTGCGCATCGCGCGGAAGCGTAATGGTGATCCTGGCACCCGGTTCGCCCGCGCGATCACCGAGTCGCAAGGTTCCGGCATGTTGCTCAATAATACGAGCAACTATGGCCAGACCGAGGCCTGTTCCCTTCGTTCGCGTTGTTACATAGGGTTCGGTCAAGCGTTCGCGCTCCTTCACGGGCAAACCACGCCCATTGTCTTCAACGACAATCGACGCGCTGTTACCTGATTCGATCAAACGCATAGATATCAAGCCCGGTTCGGAAACATCAGCCGAACGCCCCTTGATGGCATCCACTGCGTTCTGAAGCAGATTGGTCAGCGCCTGATTGAGCAGTCCTGCATCGTAATCGCTCAACACACCGGATTCGGGAAAATCAGTTTCAAAACGGATATCGCGATGTGCCTGCTTCTGCAGGAAGACAGCCTCACGACAGACCTTTGCAAGATCGCCGGTTTGCATCACGGCGTTTGGCATTCTCGCAAAAGAGGAAAATTCGTCGACCATCCGGCCGATATCGCCCACCTGACGCACGATCGTGTCGGTACATTGCGCGAAAATCTCGGGATCGCTCTGCACTTCATGCAGGTATTTGCGTTTAAGCCGCTCCGCCGAAAGCTGGATCGGTGTTAAAGGGTTCTTGATCTCATGGGCAATCCGGCGCGCCACATCCGCCCAGGCCGCAGTACGCTGGGCTGATTGCAGTTCGGTCACATCATCGAAGGTGACCACGAACCCGATGACCTCTTTCTGGGCATCCCGTTCCGATGAAATCCGGACCCGCAGAATTCTGGCACCATCTGGGGAGTCCACACTGATTTCGTCCTCCACCAGACGGCTGGGGTCAGCGATCGCTTGTTCGACCGATGCCGCAAAGGCTGGAATGGCCTCGGACAGCGGGCGTCCCATGAGCTCTTCGAGGTCCACATCCAGCATTGCTGTTGCAGGCCGGTTGGGCAGATTGACTCGCCCTGACCGGTCCAGCCCGATCACTCCAGCCGATACCCCGGCCAGCACGGCCTCGGTAAAACGCCGCCGGTCTTCAAGTTGACGGTTAGCCTCGGTCAACTCGCCGCGCTGTTCGTCCAGTTGACGGGTCATCCGGTTGAAGGCGCGGGTCAGCATGCCGATCTCGTCATCAGATCGCGAGGCCTCCTCCAACCGGACCCCCAGATTGCCCGAACGCACCATTTCGGTGGCGTGGACCAGATTGGCGATATGTCTGGAAAGGCGATTGGCAAAACCAAGGCCCACCCCGACGGCCGTCAGCAGCAGCAAGAGCGTCACAACCACAAAAATGGCCGCAAGCTCAAGTTCGAGCCGGGAACGCCGCGATTCTGCCAGTGCGTATTCGTTGGCCGCCCGCTTCGTCGTTTCCCTGTAGCGCAGCACATTGGGGTCAATGAAGCGTCCGACATAGAGGAATGCTTGCGGGCGTGTATCCAGCCCCACCAATGCACGAACCCGGTCCTCGTTTTCACTGGTCAGGATGACCGGCTGCCCGCCTGCGGCATCGGCGATGGCAAGTGTCGGCGGCAGATCGAAAAGAAGCGAGGATGTAAATCCGGCACGCGCAACAATCCGTCCGGTGCTGTCAAAAATAACCGCACCAGGGACCGCGCGTTTTTCAGCCGCATCCTCGATGATTTCTCGCGCCCGCTGCGGATCAACTGCCAGCCCCGGCCAGGCCGTGTTCAGTTCCTCGGCCATTGCCAGCGCATCGGCGCGAATGCTTTGTCGATGTTCGTTGAGATAGGCTTCGGATACGAGCACCGAGCTTTCCACGGCCGTCCGCACGCGCTCGCTGAACCAGCTCTCGATCACCAGATTGAAAAACAGGGCTGCCAGAATCGCGATCAGAATCGCCGGCGTGATGGCGACGACCGAAAACAGTCCGACAAGGCGAACGTGAAGGCGCGCCCCGGCCAGACCAGCCCGGCGTTGCACCCACATCCGCACAACACCCAGACTCACCGCAGCACCAAGCGCCAGGACAAGGCTCAGATCTATCACCAGAAGGACGAAGAGGGCATTTTCGCCAAGCCCGAAACTCGTCTCGCCGGTCAGGGCCAGAAAGGTCGCAAACCCGGCAGCGACGGCGCAGAACATCAGGCCGATCACGATCCGTCGACCGACACCGGCACGTTGCGCCCAAGCCAGAGCGCCACGCGCCGCGCGCTGCTTGCGCACAGCCGAACCTCCCGCGAATTCGGACGGGGAATCAGAGGTCACATACAGCCCTCGGCGATAGGCCTTTTCGGGGGTTATCTCGTCGCTCATCGGGTGCTCGATAACATATGTGCGGCTTCTCGTTCGTCATCGGCAAATGCCGCGAACATCGCACCAAGCGTTATTTTACGCCCCGTACCACATCAATGTCTAACTCGCGGATTTTCTTGCGCAAGGTGTTTCGATTGAGGCCCAGCAAACTCGCAGCCTGAACCTGATTGCCCCGGGTCGCCTCCAGCGAAAGCCCAATGAGCGGACGCTCCATCTCATGCAGAATACGACCATAGAGTCCGGCCGCAGGCAGACCGTCACGATGTGCCGAAAAATAAGTGCGCAGATGGCGTTCTATGGCATCGGAAAGAGATTCCTCGTCAGCCCGAGCCTCTGCACTTGTCCCCGGTGAGGAATGGGCCAGTTCGGCCTCCACCGTCTCGACGCTGATCACATCCTGGCTGTAGAGAGCTGTGAGGCGCTGCACCAGGTTTTCAAGTTCACGGACATTGCCCGGCCAGCGATAGTCTTTCAGTCGTTCCATGGCTTCGGGTACGAAGCTTTTGGAGGGCATCCCCTCGGATTCGGCACGGGCAAGAAAATGCGCCACAAGCTCGGGGATATCCTCGGACCGTTCACGCAATGGCGGAATGCGCAACGGCACGACATTCAAGCGATAATAGAGGTCTTCCCGGAACAGACCCTGACGCACAGCCGAGCGCAGATCGCGATGGGTTGCTGCGATAATGCGGACATTGGTGGAAATCGGTGTGCGCCCGCCAACCGTTGTGTACTCCCCCTCCTGCAAGACACGCAGCAGCCGTGTCTGGGCTTCGATCGGCATATCCCCGATCTCATCAAGGAAAAGCGATCCACCTTCGGCCTGCTCAAACCGCCCGGCATAGCGGTTGGTCGCGCCGGTAAACGCCCCCTTCTCGTGACCGAACAACTCGCTCTCGATTAGTTCGCGCGGGATTGCCGCCATATTGATTGCCACGAACGGACCGAAACGGCGTTTGCCGTAGTCGTGCAAAGCCCGGGCGACCAGTTCCTTGCCGGTGCCCGATTCACCCGTGACCATCACGGTCAGATCGGTGTTCATCAGGCGCGCAAGAACACGGTAGATGTCCTGCATCGCGGCCGAGCGTCCGATCAGCGGCAGCTCCTCTTCTTCGGGATCGCGCTTGTGCGCGTTCGGGTCCCGCTTGAGATCCTTTTCGGCGAGCGCGCGCTGAACCACCTCAACCACTTCCTTGAGGTCAAATGGCTTGGGAAGATATTCAAACGCACCGCGTTCGGTCGCTCGCACCGCTGTCAGCAGCGTGTTCTGGGCGCTCATCACGATAATCCGAAGATCGGGACGAATCTTGCGGATGCGCGGGATGAGATCGAGCCCGTTCTCGTCGGGCATCACCACATCG
>JAURLR010000048.1 GCA_030831135.1 Alphaproteobacteria bacterium | reverse complement strand
TTGTGCTTCATGGTGCACGACCCCAGCGGATAGGTGCCCATATCAATGGCGTAGTTCTTCTGGGACAGGCGCGTGAAATGACGCACCACCTCGGGCTCGCTCACGCTGGGCAGACCAATGCCGCCGGTGCGTTCGAGGCCACCCAGACGCGGGGTAAACGCACCGGGATCGGGAAGGTCCACGCCGGTGGCACCGGGATTGTCGATTTCAAACAGCAGCGGCTCTTCCAGCTGCAAGCCCTGATGCCCGTGGACGGTTTCTGTCCTGGCGGAACCAGCGGCGGCAGCGCCCCGGCTCAGATCACGTGAATGGCTCATGCGAGCACCTCCGTCAGTCCTGCTACAAGTGCATCCACATCAGCCGCTGTGGTCAGTTCACTCGTCGCAACCAGAAGCACGTCATCCAGTCCCTTGCCGTTTCCGAACAATCGCGAAGCCGGTACACCGGCGAGCACATCGCGGGTCGCCAGCCTGTCCACGATTTCACCCGCAGATACCGGGAGCCGGACGGCAAATTCGTTGAAGAAAGCATCCGGCAAGACGTCCACGCCATTGATCCCGGCGATCCGGTCGGCGAGCTGGGACGCGCGTGCGTGGTTGAGCATCGCCAGATCGCGAAACCCGTCTTCGCCCAGCAGCGAGAGGTGGATGGTGAAGGCCAGCGCGCACAATCCGGCATTCGTACAGATGTTGCTGGTCGCCTTTTCCCGGCGGATATGCTGCTCGCGGGTCGACAGCGTCAGGACCCAGCCACGTTTGCCGTCGGCATCCAGGGTTTCACCACACAACCGGCCCGGCATCTGGCGGACATATTTGTCGCGGGTCGCAAACAGGCCAACATGCGGTCCCCCGAAACCCTGCGGGTTCCCGATGCTCTGACCTTCGGCGACGACGATATCGGCCCCCATTTCACCCGGCGAACGCAGCGCACCCAGTGACACCGCTTCGGTGACGACCACGATCAGCAGCGCGCCTTTTTCCTGACACGCGGCAGCCAGCGGGCTGAGATCCCGCACATGGCCAAAAACCCCCGGGTTCTGCACCACGACACAGGCCGTCCCGTCATCGATCAGGCCGGTCAGGTCCTCGGTCCCATCGAGGTCCGGTTCGCGAATATCGATATCGATATCCACATATTTGGCCTGAGTCTCGGAGACCGCGCTGTAATGGGGATGCACACTGCCCGAAATCACCGCCCGATTGCGGCGGGTGATCCGGCGCGCCATCAGAACCGCTTCGGCACAGGATGTTGCACCGTCATACATGGAGGCATTGGCCACATCCATGCCGGTGATCAGGGCCACCATGGTCTGAAACTCGAACACGGCCTGCAGTGTTCCCTGAGAGATTTCGGGCTGATAGGGCGTGTAGGAGGTCAGAAACTCGCCACGCTGGATCAGATGGTCCACCGAAGCCGGGATATGATGGCGGTAGACCCCGGCGCCCAGAAAACTCGGCACATCCGCTGTCGTCGTGTTGCGACCGGACATGGCGTACATCAGGCGTTCAACCTCGAACTCGGCCATATGATCGGGCAGATCGAAGGTACCGTCGAAGCGCGCGGCAGCGGGAACATCGACAAACAGGTCATCAACAGATGACACGCCGATCTCGGCCAGCATGGCCGACCGGTCGGCATCGGTCAGGGGGAGATAACGCATATCAGTTCAGGCCTGCGACGAAGGTCTTGTAGGTCGCCTCGTCCATCAGATCCTCAAGTTCGGTCGGGTCTGACAGGCGCAGCTTGATGAACCAGCCCTCACCGAAGGCATCCGTGTTCACCAAAGACGGATCGTTGTTGAGCTCCTCATTGACCTCAATCACCTCACCACTCACCGGGGTGTAGACCTCAGCAGCTGCCTTGACGGATTCCACAACTGCAGCTTCATCCCTCTGATCGAGAATTTTCCCGATATCAGGCAATTCGACAAAGACCACGTCACCAAGCTGCTCTTGCGCATAGTCGGAAATCCCGATCACGCCCGCATCGCCATCAACTTCAACCCATTCATGATCTTCAGTGTATTTCCGGTCTGCCATGGCAGCCTCTCCTTCTTTCTAGGAACGCTTGTAACGGGGTTTCACGAACGGCATGGCCGCCACTTCGGCGGACACGGACCGGCCGCGCAATTCGATCTGCAAAGACATCCCGGGTTCGGCGCAGGCCGCGCTCACATAGCCCATCGCGATGGGCTGCTCGAGGGTCGGGGCGAAGCCGCCGCTGGTCACCTTGCCGACCAGCTGTTCGCCTGCATCCCGGATCGGTGCGCCTTCACGGACCGGCGCCCGTCCTTCGGGCCGCAAGCCGACCCGCTTTCGGGACGGGCCTTCTGCAATCTGTTTCAGGATCGTCACGGCACCGGGGAAATCAGCAGCCTCGCGCCGTCTCTTTCCGACCGCCCATGACAGTCCGGCCTCAACCGGGGTGGTTGTTTCATCAATGTCATGGCCATAGAGGCACAGCCCCGCTTCGAGGCGCAGCGAATCCCGCGCGCCCAGACCGATCAGCGCCACCTCGTCATGGGTCAGCAGTTTTTCTGCAAACGCCATGGCGGCGTCTGCGGCCAGCGATATCTCAAACCCGTCTTCGCCGGTGTAGCCCGACCGGGTCACAAAGGCTTCAACACCGTCAACGGCCATCCCGGCGCCTTCGAGGAACACAAGATCACGGCATCCCGGCGCCAGTTCGGCGAGCACGCTTTCGGCGTGCGGCCCCTGCAGGGCCACAAGCGCGCGATCCTCGAGAATCTCCAGCTCGGCTTCACCCTCAAGCGCAGTTGCAATATGGGCGAAATCCGCATCCTTGCAGGCTGCATTGACCACGAGAAACAGCGCAAACCGGCCATCCTCCTCGATCCGTGTGGCCATCAGATCGTCCCGGATGCCCCCCGCATCGTTGAGCAGCAGCGTATATCGCATCTGGCCGACAGCAAGGCTGGCAATGTCGCCGGGGACCAGCTTTTCAAAGCTGGCGGCAACATCGGCACCGCGCAGAATTGCCTGCCCCATATGGGAGACATCGAACAGGCCTGCAGCACTGCGCGCGTGCCGGTGCTCGGTCATGATTCCGCCGGGGTACTGCACCGGCATGGCATAGCCGGCAAACGGCACCATGCGCGCTTCATGGGCAACATGCAGATCATGGAGGGGGGTCTTGAGAAGGTCCGTATCGGGCTTGGCGTTTGCCATTCCACACTCCAGGTCTGACCTAAGGCCGTGCCGCACCCGCTGTGCGTCACCTGCCCCACTCTGTCGTCAGACCTGAGAGATTCACCCCGCTCTTCGCGACGAAGAAGCCGGATTTTCGCCTTCGGTGAGGTCCGGCACGTAAGTCGCCGAACCTGCTTTCCAGAGTGTCATCCCCCTTGCGGTCCTGGGTGCCTGAGAGTTTCCGGGGCGGTTGCTCCTTCGGCGTCGTCCGTCACGATGCGAACAATCTCTCCCGCTGGGGTCGTATGACATGTAATTCGTTTTTACGCCGCAGCACGACTCGTAGCACCACGCCCATCGACACTAAGCGAGCCACTTGAGGAGTCAACTGCGGCAATTGTGGATTAACGGCCAAATTTGTTGCGATTGAATTTCAACTGCTCGTCGGACAATTGGAAGCCCACGAACACCTTGAAATCCTCGCCGCGCTTTCCGGCCAGGATCGGGATATTCTGGGTCAACTCCTCGACATAGGCGATCCTGTTGCGGTTGCCTTCGAATTCCAGTTCAGACTCAAAGGTTTCACGCGCCAGGATATTTTCATTCCGGTCCGCGATCGCGATGAAATAGGTCACCTTGGCGGTGCGGCTGGTGCTCGCCGGACCACGGGTGGCCTGAAACAGAAGCTCCAGATCAACCTCGACCTGTCCGATGCCCTCATCCTCATCAATGTCAGTATCGCAGAACCCACCGAACTCCGCGATCTTGGCCTCCAGCGTCACGTCTGTCAGGTCACGGCCCGCTCCCGGTGCAAACAGCGTCAGTTCCGCCAGATCCTGTACGATCGCGATCTCCGGACATACCGGCGCCGGCTTTTCAGGGCCGCGCTGGCACGCCGCGAGCACAATCACGGCGAGAATGGCCAGGCCAAGGCCGCCTTTTCCAGGAATTCGGAGCAT
Organism: Alphaproteobacteria bacterium; assembly: GCA_030831135.1. Taxonomy (GTDB): domain Bacteria; phylum Pseudomonadota; class Alphaproteobacteria; order UBA6615; family UBA6615; genus JABJAG01. The sequence goes on along the minus strand of JAURLR010000048.1, from coordinate 1,138 downwards.
CATTTGTCTTACCGGGACCCTCTAGAGGGTGTTGTGGGTGCCGTCGCAAAACGGCTTGTCATCGGTCTGCTTGCAGCAACAGAAATAGATCGTCTGCGCCGTTTCGGATTCGAACATGACCGGCTGGAAATCGGTGCCTTTATGGGCGCTGTCGCAGAAAGGCTGCTTCTGGCTTTTGCCACACACGCACCACCAGTATTTGCGGCCTGGAATCACATCGACTGCGATTGGTTCTTTCTGGGCGATCACCGGGTCGGCCATCATATTACTCCGTGACGGTTTTGCAGGTTTTGCCCGGCTTTCCTTGCACCGGGACACAACGCTACGATATTACGTTCATGCGGCAGACAACCGCGCGAAAACCTTACGAGAGCGGCAGGCGGAGAACAAGGCCAGCTGCATGATTTGACCCGTTTGCGGACACTCGACGCCATGGCAAAGCCCGAACTCACCATCCTGCTGGCGCAGCCACGCGGCTTCTGCGCCGGGGTGGATCGCGCCATCCAGATTGTCGAGCAGGCTCTCGAACGTTTCGGCAAGCCGATCTATGTGCGTCACGAAATCGTCCACAACCGCTTCGTGGTGGAAAACCTGGAACGGCAGGGGGCTGTTTTTGTCGATGAACTCGACGAAGTCCCCGAGGGCGCAAAGGTCATTTTCTCTGCGCATGGGGTCCCCAAATCAGTGCCCGCAGAGGCCGAACGCCGCGAGCTGTTTTATCTGGATGCCACCTGCCCGCTGGTCAGCAAGGTCCACAATCAGGCCCAGCACCAGCAACGCAACGGCCACCATATCCTGCTGATCGGCCATGCGGGGCATCCCGAGGTGATCGGTACCATGGGTCAGTTGCCAGAGGGCACCATGACACTGGTCGAAACCGAGGATGATGTCGCCGGGCTGGATTTCGCCCCGGACAAACAGCTGGCTTACGTGACCCAGACGACCCTGTCTGTCGATGACACCGCAGCCATCATAGCCGCCTTGCGCGCCCGCTTTCCCCATATATCCGAACCCGGGTCCGAGGATATCTGCTACGCGACGACCAACCGTCAGGAAGCCGTGAAAGTCATCGCCGCACGCTGTGACGCGGTGATCGTGATCGGCGCCCCCAACTCCTCGAATTCCAACCGCCTGGTGG
>JAURLR010000047.1 GCA_030831135.1 Alphaproteobacteria bacterium | reverse complement strand
GGCCAGCGCGACCGGTCCATCTGGTCGGGCAGGTCCTCGTTTTCCAGCCCCAGCTTTTCGAGCAGCAGCGCATAGAACTTCTTCTCGATCGACCCGATGGAGACGAACTTGCCATCGGCGCATTCGAACGCGTCATAGAAGGGCGCACCGCCATCGAGGATGTTGCTCGCGCGCTGATCGGTGAAATAGCCCGAGGCATGCAACCCGTAGATCGGGATCATCAGGCTGGCCGCGCCGTCCACCATGCCCGCATCGACCACCTGGCCTTCCCCGCTGCGCTGCACCTCGTAGATCGCGGCCATCACCCCGAAGGCCAGATAGAGCGCCCCGCCGCCATAATCACCGACCAGATTCAGGGCAGGTACCGGCTTTTCGGCGGGGCCGATGGCATGCAGTGCGCCTGACAACGCGCAATAATTGATGTCGTGCCCGGCGACCTTGGCCAGCGGCCCGGTGCCGCCAAACCCTGTCATCCGCGCATAGACCAGTTTCGGATTGCGGGCCATGCAGTCATCGGGACCAAGGCCGAGCTTCTCGGTAACGCCGGGACGGAAGGGCTCGATCAGCACATCGGCGCTCTCGACCAGTTTCAGCACGGTCTCGACACCATCCGGATGCTTCAGGTCCACCGCCACCGACGGGCGCGACCGGCTGGCGAGATCGAATTCGTAGCCCCGCGGCACGCCAAGCCCCGCATCGGCGGGCCGGTCTATCCGCACCACATCGGCCCCCAGATCGGCGAGCAGCATCGCGGCAAACGGCCCCGGCCCGATCCCGGCCAGTTCCACCACCTTCAGACCGACCAGCGGCCCGCTTCGCGTTTCAGTTGCGTTCGACATGGTTTCTCCCCTGAAAAATCGTCGTTAGCATGTTGGGTAAGGCCGGGCAGCGCAACGGTCAAGACGGCGGTTTTCGCTCTTCTCCCCAGCAGAAGGAATTGCGGGCGAGGCCGGAGCGCATGGTGCCCGCCTGTCCCGCACACCTTGATTTGATCCATTCCCGCTTGCGGTGTGTCCGGTCACGGGGCAGGCTTTGTTGTGCAGACAAGCAAGGGAGCCCGGCCCATGGTGGATGAGGCACAGTTCAGTCAGGCGCTGGAAAAAATCTACGCCGCAACCCTGAGCGAATCTTTCTAGCCGGACGCGCTCCGCACGGTTGGCCGGATGTTCGATTCCGATTTCACGCATTTCGAAGTATTGGAGAAAAAGACCGGAAGACCGGTCTTTTTTCGCAATGAGGGTGCTTCGGAAGAGGCGCTCAAGCTCTATGTGGATCACTACGCGGCCGTGTCGCCCCGCTCGGCCTTCGGTGAAGCCCAGCCCGAGGGGTATGTCAGTTTCGACCATGACATGCTGAGCGAGGCCGAGATCGACCGGGACGAATTCTACAACGATTTCATGATCCCGCAGGGCTACAAGTATTTTCTGTCCGCGAACCTGATCAACAATGCCGAACTGTTCAGCGTGTTCTCGGTGCAGCGCCCGCTGGGGCAGGACCATGCCAGCCCGGCGGAGATCGCATTGATGCAGCGCCTGACGCCGCATCTCTCACAGGCCATGAAAATCCATATGCGCCGGGCCCTCCAGCAGGCCGAACATCAGGGTCAGGACCTGCTGGTCGGACACAGCACGACCGGCGTGATTTTCCTCGATGTCACCGGCAGCGTTCTGATGCTCAACCCGGCGGCCGAGGACATGGTGTCCGACCCCGGCAACGGGATCAATCTGCGCGAGCGGCAGATCACCTTCGACAGCCCAGACAACGCCACAAACGCCAACCGGCTGATCGCCAACACCATCGCTACCGCGACGGGGTCCGGCCTGTCCCCGGCGGGCGCCATCACCATTCGCCGCGCCAAAGGGCTGCCGCTCACGATCATTGCCGTTCCCCTGCCGGGCGGACAGGGGCGGATCGAACATCTACCGGTCTCGGTCCGCGGGCCGGCTGTCGCACTGCTGTTGTGCGACCCCAACCGTGCCCGTGGCCTGCCTGATGGTCTGCTGCGAACGGTTTTCGGGTTCACCCCTGCGGAATGCCGGGTCGCCCAGGCGCTGGCTGCCGGGCAAAGCCCCGGGGATTATGCCGACGCCGCAGGGCTCGGAATCCGCACGGTGCGCACCCATATTTCGCGCCTGCTCGCCAAAACCGGCGCGCGCAACCAGCTCGAACTGATGCGGATTCTCGGCGGGGTCCCGTTTGACCTCGAAGCCGCCCCCTGAGGACAGCTACTTCACGACCGCGCCGGGCTCGGTGTTCCAATCGACCAGAAACGCACCGGCCGCACGAAGCTCTTCGGCCATTTGCCGGCTCACCAGCCGCGCCATACCCGGTGACCCGGTAAAGCGGACATAGGTCAGGGCTTCACTGCGATCCTCGATCCGCAGGCGCAAGGTCTCGTCGCGACGATCGGCCAGCACCAGAAGAGTCCGCTCGGGATTGTCGCCTTCGCGGCGAATTTGCAGATCAAATCGTGCCGCGGTGTCGCGGACCGCAATTACCACATCGACCCGGCGCGCCACCCAGTAGCTGTCGCTTGTCCCTTCACCCAGGAAGTCGGCCACCGCAGGTGCGCCCGTGATCGCAGGTGATAGCAGGGTTGCAGCAGGCGCGACACAACCGGTCAGTGCCAGCACGACAAAAGGTGCCAACAGGCGTAGGCTTGAAAATCGGCGTGCTGCAATACGCATGGGGCGCTCCTGAACTGTCCTGACCCTATTCTCGCATTTGTGAACCACATGCCAAAGCCCGACCTTCCGCTCACCTCCAGCGACGAGACACCACGCGCGCCCATGGCGCTGCTGGTCGCCCTAATGGTGACCAGCCAGGTGGCAATCACGATCTTCCTGCCATCCCTGCCCTCGATGGCCGGCGATCTGGACACGAGCCAGGCAATGGTCCAGATGACCGTCTCGGCCTATCTGGGTGCGTTCGCCATCGCGCAGCTCGTGGTCGGGCCGATTTCCGATGCCATTGGCCGCCGCACGCCCCTGATTGCAGGACTGGTCCTGTTTACCCTGGGCAGTCTTGCCTGTGCCGCCGCACCAACCATCGACATCCTGATCGCTGCCCGCATGGTGCAGGCCATCGGCGGGTGTGCCTGTCTTGTTGTCGGCCGCGCCATCGTGCGCGACACGACCGACGGCCCGGCAGCTACCCGGGCGATGGCCTATCTGGGCATGTCGCTTGCGGTCGCGCCCATGCTTGCGCCGCTAGTGGGTGGACAGCTCGAAACCGCCTTCGGATGGCAGTCGAGTTTCCTGTTCACCGCTCTCCTCGGCGGACTGACCCTGATCGCCACCATGCTGACCCTGAGCGAAACACTGCCGGTTTCAGCCCGGCGCTACACCCATGTAATCTCCCTGACCCGGACCTATCTGCGGCTGTGCGCCATGGGGAAGTTCATGGGCTACAGCTTCTCGTCAGCGTTTATGGGCGCAGCCTTCCAGGCCTTCCTGGCCGGCGCACCTTTCGCGCTGATCGTCATCATGGGGGTTCCGGTCGAACAGCTCGGCTATTTCATCATGGCAGTCCCCATCGGCTATATCATTGGGAACTTCATCTCCAGCCGCATGTCCCAGCGCGTATCGCGCCGGCGCATGATCTGGATCGGCGGCAGTATGGCCGTGGCGGGCACCTCCGTACTGGTGTTGCTGCCCCTCACGGGTCTGGACTCACCCTATACCCTGATCCTGCCGCTGGCCTTCTACTCTTGCGGATCGGGCTTCCTGATCCCCAACAGCCTGGCCGGAGCGCTGACAGCCGTGGAGCCGGCCGCCGCCGGATCCGCCGCCGCACTGGGCGGGTTCCTCCAGATGGGGGCCGGGTTCGTGAGCACGGTCGTCATGGCTTCTCTGGTCCAGACATCCTTCCTGCAGGTGGCCCTGGTGATGTTTGCCAGCACCGCGCTTTGTCTGCTGGCCTTTGTCGTGATGGTCGTCCCGCGCCCGCGCGCGGTGACCGACTAGCCTTCGCTCACATCGTCATCGGGGATTTCCGCACCGATGGCGGCCAACGCGGCCTTCGCCACAATCAGATCCTGCTCGCCGGTGCCTGAGCCACAGCCGATCCCGCCCACGCAGTAGCCGTCGATGACAATCGGCACCCCGCCACGCAGGGGCAGCACCTTGCCCTGGGTGGAGACCGACAGCCCCATGCCGATATTGTAGTCGATGGCGTGGGTCGGCATCCGGTGGCTGGCCGCTGTCATGGCTTTTGCGCTGGCGGAGTCCTGGGCCAGGATTCGCGCACCGTCCATCAGCAGATAGCCGATGATCCGTGCGCCATCATTGGCAACGGCGATCCCCATGGGCACCCCCATCTCATTGGCGGCATCAACGGCAGCGTCGATCAGCTTGCGCACCCCGTTATGGGTCAGCTTGCGGGAGGGGACGGTCAGGTCAGACATGGTGGGCTCCGGGTTTCAGGTTCGCCCAACCGTAAACAACCCGGCGAATCTCTGCTATGGTCACATCAGATATTCTCAACCGAAAGACAGCTCCATGTCCGATCCCAAGATTCTCGAGGTCTTCTCCGACTACGTCTGACCCTGGTGTTATCTCAGCACCGTGCGTGTTGAAAAACTGAAAGCCGCCTATGACGTTGAAATCCAGAACGTCCACTTTCCACTGCATCCCGATACGCCGATGGAAGGCAAGTCGCTGGAAGAGCTGTTCGCCGGGCGCGATTACGACCCGGAAGCCATGTATGCGCGCATGAAGGGGTTGATGGATGAAGAGGGCCTGCCCTACGCCCAGCGCACCCACACCTATAACAGCCGGCTCGCCCAGGAACTCGGCAAGTGGGCCGACACCCAGCAGGGTGGCGATGCGATCCACATGAAGCTCTATCAGGCCTATTTTGTGGATCAGAAGAACATCGCTGATATCGACCTGCTGGTCAGCATTGCCGAAAGCGTCGGGCTGGATGGCACTGCCGCGCGCGACGTGCTGGAAAACCGCACCTTCAAAGATGCGGTCGATGCCGACTGGGCCAAGTCACAGGGATATGGCGTGACCGGTGTTCCCACCTATGTCGCGGATGGTCAGGGCGTCGTCGGGGCACAGCCCTACGACGTGCTGGTGCAGTTCATGGATGCGGTGGGGGCTGCGAGGGCCGAATAAATCCCGCGCGGCTATGAAAATCGGACGGGACGTCCCATATAAGGGTCATCATGCAAACCGTTCTTCGTACCACCCGCACGCCGGGCCTCTCTGCTTTCATCCTGATCACAACCCTGCTGCTTGCGTTGACGGCTTTCCTTCAGCCTGCGCAGGCGCTGGATGACGACGCCCGCGCCTTGCAAGTTCAACTCGCCGCCACTGTGGGCGCGGCAGGGACGGATCCAGCGACCGAGCGGCTCGTCGCCATTCGTGATTTTTACGGCGCACGTGAATTTCCGGCCGTCTGGGTGACAAAGGCCAAACCCAATGACAAGGCGCAGGCCGCACGGGATCTGCTGCGCACCGCAGACCGGGATGGCCTGAACCCGGATGACTATCTCGCCGCCGTGACACCGCTGCCCGATAAATTTGCCGACGCCGGAGAAGCAGCGCAGTTCGAGATCTCCATGTCGGATGCGATCCTCCACTTTCTCGGTGACCTGCGCACAGGGCGCGTTTCGCCGTCACGCCTCGATCCTGATTTGTTTGTCGCCAATGCGGTGATCGACCGGCGGGCCGCGCTGGACGCCATCGCCACAGCGGCGGATCTGCGCCGCGTTGTCACGGCATACACCCCGGCCAATCCGGTCTACCGCAACCTGCGCGACAGCCTCGCGGCCTATCGTCGGGTTGCCGCAGCGGGTGATTGGCCGACCGTTCCCGATGGCCCCAAGCTGACCCTGGGCGATTCCGGCCCCCGAGTGTCTGCCCTGCGGGCGCGGCTGGCGGCCACGATTGATCTGCTGGGTTCAGGTATTGAATCCGAAACCTTCGATGACACCCTCGAACAGGCCACCATCGTTTTCCAGAAGCGGCATGGTCTCGACCCGGATGGTGTCGTCGGTCGCGCCACGATCGCTGCCCTGAAAGTCAGTGTGGATGCGCGGATCGAGCAGATCATGCTCAACATGGAACGCTGGCGCTGGATGCCCGACGATCTCGGCGAACGGCATGTTCTCGTCAATATCGCCGCCTTTTCGTTGCAGAGGATCGAGAACGGGCGCATTCGCAGCGAGATGCGGGTCGTGGTCGGCAAACAGTATCGCCGCACACCGGTGTTCTCGGACCGGATTTCCTATCTTGAACTCAATCCGTTCTGGCACGTGCCGCCGAAGATTGCGGCGAATGATGTGCTGCCGAAAATCATCGCTGACCCGAATTATGTCGCCAGCGCCGGGTTCAGTGTTCTCGACGGTTGGGGCGCCAATGCGCAGACCCTCGACCCGGCTGCGATCAACTGGTCCGCGCTCGGGCCCGGACGATTCCCCTACAAGTTGCGCCAGAACCCGGGACCGCAAAATGCACTGGGCAGCGTCAAGTTCATGTTTCCCAACAAGCACGATGTCTACCTGCATGATTCACCCGCGCGCGAATTGTTCGGGCGCACCCTGCGCACCTTCAGTTCGGGGTGTATCCGGGTGGAGCGTCCGCTCGATCTCGCCGCCTTTGTCCTCAACAACCAGACCGGCTGGGAGGACCGCGCAGACATTCAGCAGGCCATCGCAGGCAAGGACACCCGGATCGTCCGACTTGCGACCCCAGTACCGGTTCACCTGACCTATTTTACCGCCTGGACCTCGGAAGACGGCACGGTCAATTTCCGTCAGGACATCTATGACCGCGACAGCGCCCTGGCCAAGGCTCTCTCGGCCCGGAAGACCTGAAGCCACACAATTGCCTTAATATTTCAGATGCGAGGCATCGGAATTCCGGCTAATTAACCATCTTAACGGTCCGTTGAGGCCGTGCTGCAAGAATAGGACATGGACATGACGCGCGTGAGCCATGACATCGGATAGCGGGAACCGCCCGCACCCTGACCGCCGCCGTTTCCTCATCGGCGCCGCGGCTTTCGCCACCCCCTTCATCCTGCCCGGTATCGCCAATGCCGCGATCGGGCCGCAGGTGCGCACCGTCGCCCTGCACAACATGCACACCGGCGAAAAGGTCAAAACCGCCTATTGGGAAAAGGGCCGCTATATCAATGACGCCCTGGGTGAGATCAACGTCGTGCTGCGCGACTTCCGCACCGATGAAGTCTATCCGATCGATGTGCGGGTCATCGACCTGCTCCAGTCCCTGCGCCGTAAGCTGGGCACCAACGCACCCTATCGCTTGGTCTCGGGCTATCGCTCGCCCAAGACCAACGCTGCTCTGGCGGCCAAGAGCGGCGGCGTCGCCAAGAAGAGCCTGCACATGCAGGGCATGGCCATCGACATGTCCCTGCCCGATCGCGACCTGCGCACCGTGCACAAGGTCGCAAAATCCCTGAAACTCGGTGGCGTCGGCTATTATCCGAAGTCCGGCTTTGTCCATGTCGATGTGGGCAAGGTCCGGTACTGGTAAGTCTGGCCTGCGTCCTGCACTATCACGGGACGGTGCCATTTTTGGATTCTTTGCGGACAGGGTCCAACGCACCCTAACGGCCAGCCGCCATTGCCGCGGGAACCAGCCCATCCTCAATCAGCGACCAGAGTGAATCGCCATAGCCATCCACGCGCAGGCGGGTGTCCGTGTCCGAGGTGACCACCACCGTAATGGCCAGGGTCGGGATGACGATGACGTACTGGCCACCAAACCCGCGTGCATAAGCTGCGGTGTGTCCACCACCCACGTTTCGCAGGAACCAGCCATAGCCGTAACCATCACCTGAAAAGACCGAGCGGGTGCGCGGCGCCCCTGAGGCTTCCACCCAGGATTCCGGCAGGATACGCCGGCCCTCATATTCACCACCGCGCCGGAACAATTCACCAAACCGCAGCAAGGCGCGCGGCGTCATGGCCATGTTGTTCCCGCCCAGATAAATTCCTTGGGGGTCGCGGTCCCAGGCCGGAATGTCGATACCGAGAGGATCGCCGAGCCACTCACGCGCAAGGGCCAGCGTGCTGCGTCCACTGACGCGGGTCAGGATCGCCGAGAGCAGGTGCGAATTGCCGGTCGAATACAGCATCCCGCCGCCCGGCACGTCCACAAAGGGGCGGGAAAGCACATGATCCACCCAGTTGTCACTCTGGACCCAGCGGCCATAATTGCGTCCGGAAGTTCGCTCTAAACCCGCCTGCATCGACAGCAGGTTGCCAATGGTGATGCCGGTTATCCGGCCATCGGCTGCGTTGGAAACCTGCGGATCGAACAGCAAATCAATGGCCTGATCGGGCCCATCGAGAAGCCCACGGTCAATTGCAATACCCACCAGGGCAGCAATGACGGACTTGGAAACGGACTTGATGTTGACCGGCGTATCCAGACCCCGTCCGTGAAAGGATTCCGCAAAGGCGATTTTTCCGTCACGGGCCACGATCAAGCTGTTGAGACGTTCCAGCGACCGGGCCTGCGCGACGGCCTTGTCCAACAGACCCGGATCGAATCCGCGATCCGCATGTACCGGCGTAGCGGTGATCAGGAACAGAACGACAAGTACGAATATCGCCGCGCCGCAACCCGACAGAAACCGGGACACCAAGCCCAAAACGTGTTTCCTATTTCATGTCCTCGGGGAAGTCCGGCTGGGCCTGCGGGCGGGCGTCGAAAAAGGCGGGGATCTTCATGCATTCATCGAAAATCCGCTTGGCGTTGGGATAGGGGTCCAGCGGAATTTTGAAGAGCGCTGCGGCACCGACCTGCGGGACCAGACAGAGATCGGCCATGGTGACATTGTCGCCCTCGCAGAACTTGCCCGAATGACCGTCCTCGGCCAGATGCTTTTCAACAGCCTCCAGACCCTTGGCGGTCCAGTTGCCAATCCACGTGCCGAGCTCTTCCTCGCTGTGGCCGAGATCCTGGGTGATATATTTGCGGATACGCGGCACCACGAGCGGGTGCATGTCGGCAACCATAATCATGCAGAGCGCGCGCACACGGGCACGGGCCAGCAGGTCTTTGGGCAGCAAAGCGGGCTCGGGATAGGCCTCGTCGAGATATTCGAGGATCGCCATGGACTGGGTGAGCGCTTCACCGCTATCAGTGACCAGCGCGGGCACCACGCCTTGCGGATTGATTTTCAGGTATTCAGGGGCGAACTGTTCGCCCTTGATCAGATCGGTCGAGATTACCTCGAAGGGCTGGCCCTTGAGGTTGAGAGCGATGCGGACGCGAAAGGCGGCGAGTGAGCGCCAGTAGCCGAAGAGTTTCATGGTTTCCCCCTGAGGATAACAGTCAGATTTTTCAGGCGCAGTGGGCCGTTTCGCAGCCCGTTCTGTCAAGCGGTGACCCGCAACCCCTTGCGATTGCGATACAGCCATGCCGGGACGGCCACCGCCAGCACGAAGGCCAGGAACGGCAGGGTCATCTGGGCCAACGCATAAACCCCGATGGCCCGGCGATCCGCACCTGAGGCCAGCGCGACAGCTTCCGTTGTCAGGGTATCGACCCGGCCGGCACCTGCAAACAGGCTCGGCAAATAGAGGCCCACCGAAACGGCAAAGCCGACAGCACTTGCCACCAGAATCGGACGCAGCAGCATCGGCAGTTTCACCCGACAGAAAACTCGCAGCGGCGAAGCGCCCAGACAGCGCGCCGCGCGGGCGTAGCGTGAATCCCAGGCGCGGTAGGGATCGGCGAGCGAGAGAAACACATAGGGCAGGACAAACAGCAGATGCGCCCAGACCACCGCCACCCAGGCCCCGTCGAGGCCGGTCATCACCAGCAGGACCTGGCTGCCGAAGAGGAAGGCGATCTGCGGGATCAGCAGCGGGATATACAGCAGGATCAGCGCCCGGCCTGAGGCGGGCTTGCCGAAACGGGATTCGTTCTCCAGGCAGCCAACGGCCAGCACCAGCCCGACCAGCGCAGCGACAATGCCCACCGTGGCGGTGTTCATGCTCGCCTCCCCGAGACGGGGTGCATTGGTGATCCAGGGATCGAGGGAAAGGCGTGCGGGCAAAGCATCGGGAAACCGCCAGCGCCCGGAGATCGACCAGATCGCCATGCTGGCCAGCCCGAGAAAGGCCGCCAGAAAACTGAGCGTCAGGCCGCCCGCCGCGCCATAACGCACAGCACCATCGCGCCGACCACGGCTGCCCCGACGGATCCAGATGCGGCCCAGACAAGCGACCATGCGCTCTCCGAGCCACCATGCCGCGAATACGGTGAGGACGATGCCCAGCTGCAGCACCGCACCCGCCGAAGCCACAAAACGCATGGCCAGCTCGGGATCGTTGAACCAGCGCAGCAACTGCACGGCCAGCGGCGGCGGCGTGGAGGGCGCGAGGACGATGGCCACATCCACCACCGAGGCCGAATAGGCCAGAACGGCAAAGACCGGCAGGCGGATCTGGCGATAGACCAGCGGGAAGACCGCTTTCAGCCAGGCCGTGGTTGCGCCGTAGCCCAGGGTTCGCGCCATGGTCCGGGTGCGAGCCGCATCGACCTGCCCGATGGCGGCAAGGGTCATCAGAAACAGGAACGGAATTTCCTTCACCGCCAGCCCGGGCATGAAGGTCAGCCCGTCGGGGTCCTGCACGATGATGAAGTCCGGCGGACGGTCAAACCCGGTCAGCCAGGGCGAGGTTAGCCGGAATATCCAGCCGGACGGGGCCAGCAAAAAGGCCAGCCCGAAGGCAATGGTCACATGGGGGACGGATAGCAACGGCGAAAGAAACCGCTGGATACGCGCAAATCCGCGGGTGCCGTGCCAGCCCGCCACGAAGAGTATCACCACGGCGAAGGACAAAACGGTCACGCCCAGCCCCGTGACAAGGGACAGGCGCACGGATTCGCCAATGCCCGGGGCGTCCAGCAGCGCGCGCCAGGGTTCGAGATTGAACGTGTCACCGCCCAGCGCGGGCAGATACCCAAAGGCCGGCAGCACCGTCCCGATCAGCCCGGCCAGCACCGGCCCGAGCAGCAGCACGAGCGTGATTACCGGAAACCAGCGCAGGGGGGAGGAGCTATGTGCGGGCACAAAACACCTCCCCCTCTCCTCCCGGGAGGAGAGGGTCGGGGTGAGGTGGGGGTCGCCAAGAGGATGCCGGGATAGGTCGTGTCGTGACACCACCACCCACCTCACCCGGCGCGCAAGAGCGCGCCACCCTCTCCCCCCTGAAGGGCGGAGAGGGTT
>JAURLR010000046.1 GCA_030831135.1 Alphaproteobacteria bacterium | reverse complement strand
CGTCGAAGCGGAAAAACATATTTACGCACAAATATGTGAACTCTGTTGTTTATACTCATATTATTACGTTAAATATATTATATAACACAGGAAAAATGTAATATTAACAATTTTCCCATTTTCCTGCGTGTGCGCGGCAAGCCGGTTCTTCTTGTCGGGAGTGGCGAGGCTGCTGTGGCGAAGGCGCGGTTGTTGATCGCGGCGGGTGCCGATCTGACCGTCGTCGTATCTGAAGCTGCGGAAGACCTGATTGCGCTGGAGGCAAATCAGGGTTTTCGGATCGAACGCCGGAGTTTCCGGGAACTGGATGTTTACGGAATGTCGATTGTGATCGGCGCGACCGGTATCGACGCGGTCGACCGTCAGATCGCCCGGGCGGCGGAAGAGTATCGTGTGCCGGTCAATATCGTCGACCGGCCCGAACTCTCGACATTCATTGTTCCATCGATTGTGGATCGCGGCCCCGTGACCGTCGCTGTTTCGAGCGATGGAGCCTCTCCGGTGCTCGCCCGCCGTCTGCGCGAGAAGATCGAAACCCTGCTCCCGGCCAATCTGGGAAGACTAGCCGATTTTCTTCGCAGTTTCCGCAGCGCGGTGAAGGCGAAGATCGGTTCGTTCGAGGACCGCCGCCGGTTCTGGGAAGAGGTCCTCGACGGTCAAATCGCACGGGACGTTCTGGCGGGTCATGAGAGCCGGGCACGGGAGGCGATGGTTTCAATAATCAATCGGCCGTTGTCCAATCACAACAATTCACCAGCGCTATTGGGCGGGCACGTGACAATCGTGGGGGCCGGGCCGGGTGACCCGGAGCTTCTCACCATCAAGGCCTTGCGCGCGTTGCAGGATGCCGATGTCGTGATCCACGACCGTTTGGTAGGCGCGGGAATTCTCGATCTTGCCCGTCGCGATGCGCAGCGGATTTATGTCGGCAAGGCGATGTCCAACCATTCGGTGCCTCAGGAGGGCATCAATGATTTGCTGATCGCCCATGCGCGAGCGGGCAAACGCGTTGTGCGCCTCAAGGGCGGCGATCCGTTTGTCTTCGGCCGCGGGGGCGAGGAGCTTGAGGCCCTGCGTGCGGCAAATGTGGAAACCTCGATTGTGCCGGGGATCACGGCGGCCACCGGCTGCGCGGCCTCAGCGGGCCTGCCGCTCACCCATCGCGACCACGCTTCCGCCGTCACCTTTGTCACCGGCCATGGGGTCGATGGTGAGCCGGATGTGGACTGGCAGGCGCTGGCCCAGCCGCGGCACACGGCCGTTGTCTATATGGGCCTGTCCCGCGCCGGGGCTCTGGCCGCAAATCTGATAGCGCATGGCCGGTCCCCCGATACGCCGGTTGCGATCATCGAGAACGGAACCCGCAAAAACGAGCGGGTCTTGACCGGAACCCTTTCAACCATTCCCGACATCGTCCGCACGGCGAGAGTCGGGGCGCCCGCCCTGATCGTGATCGGTGAAGTGGCCGCACTCGCGGATGCCGCGCTTGGTCACGTTGCACGGGCCGAAGCACAGGCGAGCTAGGAGCAATTTGATGTCGCAACAAGTCTTATCCGCAAACCGTCTTAACGACGGCCTGGTTGTTTATCTGGTGGCTGACGACACCTGGTCGGAGGATATCGAGGTCAGCGAAGTCGCCGGAGATGAGGGATCGGTGAATGCGCTGCTCACCCGGGCTACGCAGGCTGTCTCCGATCAGAAGATCGTCGATCTGTATCTCATTGAGGTTGCCGTGGTCGGTGGTGAAATCCGACCGACGAAGTACCGCGAATTTATCCGGGCCACCGGGCCGAGTGTTCGAGCCGATCTCAGCAAGCAGAACTACGTCCCGGGCGCGGACGCATAAGGAAGCCAGACCATGTACATGTATGACGAAATCGACCAATCCCTCGTCGACGAACGGGTAATCCAGTTCCGCGATCAGGTGAACCGGAGGATGACCGGAGAGCTTTCGGAAGACGAGTTCAAGCCCCTCCGCCTGATGAACGGCGTCTATCTCCAGCTCCATGCCTATATGCTCCGGGTTGCCATTCCCTATGGCACGCTGTCCTCGGAGCAGATGCGCAAGCTCGCCTGGATTGCGAAAAAGTATGATCGCAATTACGGGCACTTCACCACCCGTCAGAACCTCCAGTTCAACTGGCCCAAACTTGAGGACTTGCCCGACATATTGGCGGAACTGGCCAGCGTCCAGATGCATGCCCTGCAAACGAGCGGCAATTGCATCCGTAATGTGACGGCAGATCAGTTTGCCGGGGTGGCGGCTGACGAGGTCGTTGATCCGCGCATCTACGCCGAAATCATCCGTCAGTGGTCGACCCTGCATCCCGAATTCACCTATCTGCCACGCAAGTTCAAGATTGCGGTGACCGGCAGCGAAATCGACCGCGCGGCCGTCAGGTTTCACGACATCGGTCTGATTGCCAAACGCAATGGGGCCGGTGAGCTCGGGTTCGAGGTCATCATCGGTGGCGGGCTGGGGCGTACACCCTTCGTCGGACCGACCATCCGGGATTTCCTGCCCGAACGGCATCTGTTGTCCTATCTGGAGGCCGCGCTGCGGGTCTACAATCAACTGGGCCGACGTGACAACATGTACAAGGCGCGCATCAAGATCCAGGTGCATGAGACCGGTGCAGAAACCTTCACCGAAATGGTCGAGGCCGAGTGGGCGCAAATCCGTGACACAGCGGTCGACCTGGCCGCCGGGGAGAAGCAGCGGATTGCCGATTTCTTCCGGCCGCCGCGCTATCGCGCCAGTGCTGACGCCGAAGCACAGCTGCGCCTCCAGTTGAGAGATGACCGCAACTTCGCCCGTTGGGTCGAGACCAATGTTGCCCCCCACAAGGTCACCGGCTATCGGATTGCAAATATCTCGCTCAAGCCGATTGGTGGAATTCCCGGCGATGCATCCTCGGAACAGATGGATGCCGTCGCGGCGCTGGCGGACCGGTTCAGTTTCTCAGAAATTCGTGTCACCCATGAGCAAAATCTGGTTCTGCCCCATGTCCGCGCGGATGATCTCTACGCGCTTTGGCAGACGCTCAAATCCTACGATCTCGATACGCCCAATCTGGGCGAGATCAGCGACATGATCGCCTGTCCAGGCATGGATTACTGCGCACTGGCCAATGCCCGTTCGATTCCCGTCGCGCAGCAGATCAGCGAGCGGTTCGCCGATCTGGATCGTCAACACAATATCGGGGAACTGAAGCTGAAGATTTCCGGCTGCATCAATGCGTGCGGGCATCATCATGCCGGTCATATCGGCATTCTGGGCGTCGACCGGAAGGGCGAGGAATACTACCAGATCACCCTGGGTGGCAGCGGCGCCGAAGATGCTTCGGTGGGCGATATCGTCGGACCGGCATTCCCCTATGACAAGGTGGTCGATGCGGTGGAAACGCTTGTCGATACCTATCTGGACATCCGCACCGATGGGGAACGTTTCCTCGACACCTACCGCCGGGTCGGCAAGACCCCGTTCAAGGAGGCCCTCTATGGCACTGATTAAGAATCGCGAGATTACCGAGGATCATTGGGTCCGTATCGATGATGAATCTGCAGTGCCCGCGGAGGGCGGTGCGATTGTTTCGATTGCGCGCTGGCGCAAGGATCGCGCGGTCCTGGCGGGCCGCAATGCACCGATCGGGGTCGAACTCGAGAGCGGAGACGGTCCCGAGGTTGTCGCGGACGATATTGTCCGTCTCGACCTGATCGCCGTCCCCTTCGCGACCTTCCGGGATGGACGCGGGTACTCGACCGCGCGGCTGTTGCGCGAACGCTACGGTTTCACGGGCGAATTGCGCGCGGTCGGAAACGTTCTGCGGGATCAATTGCCGCTGATGGAGCGGTGCGGTTTCGACAGCTTTGAATATGCCGGGCGGACCGATGCCGCGAAGGCACTCAAGGCTTTTCGTGATATCAGCGCTGTCTATCAGACGGCTGCAGACCGCCGGGCATCTGCGGCAGCATTGCGCAACCACCCTTCTAAGGCGTTCTCGAACGGCACCTGCGGCTGAGTTTGTTGTCGCGGGTTTGACGTCCGAACGAAAACCGGCGCCACAGGGGGCGCCGGTTGGGAATTTGCAAGGTTCGTGGGAACTACTCGGGGATCGGCAGCGGCTGATCGTTCTCGGGAATGTTCCAGGCGCGCTGGACCGCCGGGCGGTCGAGCATGGTCATGTACCAGCGGCGTACATTGGGATAGTCGTTCAGGTCGATTTCCTGCCAGTTGTGGCGGGCCGCCCAGGGCCAGCAGGCCATATCGGCGATCGAGTAGTCATCAACAATGAAATCGCGGCCTTCCAGGCGCTCATTGAGCACACGATAGAGACGACGCGCCTCGGTCTCGTAACGCTCCTGGGCATAGTCGGACTTGCCGGGATTGTACTTGGTGAAGTGATGGACCTGGCCGAGGATCGGACCGAAGCCGCCCATCTGCCACATCAGCCATTCCATCGTCCGCCAATAGGCATCGCGGTCCTTGGTGTTGAGGAACTTGCCGTGCTTCTCGGCGAGATACAGCAGGATCGCGCCGGTCTCGAACAATGGATAATTGTTGTCGGTGTCGAGGATGGCCGGGATCTTGTTGTTCGGCGAGATTTTCAGGAACTCCGGATCGAACTGCTCGTCCTTGCCGATATTGACCGAGTGGGTGTTGTACTCAATCCCGAGCTCTTCGAGCAGGATCGCGACCTTGCGGCCGTTCGGGGTAAACCATGTGTAAAATTCGATCATCGGCGACCTCTTCTCTCTCGTTCATGGAACTTGGATATTGGGGCGAACCTATTGGCCGTGCCCGGTACGGTCAATCGCCCGACAATCACAAGTTTTATGTGGGTTTCGGAACAGGCGGCCTCTAGCCGGCCCGTTTCCAGATGATGACCTGCTTGGTCACGCCATCGGGCCCGAACCCGCTGAACACCATACGGGCGCCTTCGTGCTCGATCTCGCGCGTCAGGGACATGCCCACCATGTTGGGGTCCAGCGCGTGGATCAGCTTATGGGTCACTGAATCACCGTCCAGTGACCATGTGCCAGCATAGTTGAAATAGGTCGAGAAGGCCTCCGACCGTTCTTCATCGCTCGCGCGATCTGCCGGGAGGAAGCGATCGGCAAAGTGAACGATCGCCGACATATGGTGGTCGGGCGTGTACATGATCATCCCGCCGGCATCGCGGCCCATGGGATGGGTGCGGGTGCCGTCCTCGGCTTCAGCATACATTTCTTCGAGCGCCCATGCGCCGATCAGGTCGTCGTCCTTGATTGTCATGATGTGTCCCTGTTGTGCGATGGCGGAGATTAGTTGTTTCCATCCAAAGTTTGAAGGGGATAGGCAGGCGTTGCAGGTGTGGCAAGGCTCGGGCAGAGTCCGGCTGTCTTGACGTTCAAATCTACAAAACCTCCGAGGACCTGACTGTGGCCCATAATCTCATCGCACGTGCACGCAAGGATACTGTTTCGATTACGGTGCTGGCTGTTGATCGCGTGGAGGCCTGGCGCAAAGCCCTGCCCAAATCCCAGCAAGCCTGGCTCAAGGGGACGGGTTTTTCCGGGAAGGCCGGTGCCAGTGTGCTGATGCCGTCCGACAAGGGGGGCGTGGACACCGTGGTTTTCGTGACCAGTGATGACACCGATATGTGGTCCTGGAGCCGACTGGCCGGTCAGTTGCCCCAGGGAAGTTATCGGATCGCCGGGCGGCTTTCCAAGAAAGCCGCCAATGATGCGGCGCAGGGCTGGGGTCTGGCGGCCTATGAGTTCACCCATTATCGC
The DNA here is from genome assembly GCA_030831135.1 of Alphaproteobacteria bacterium. GTDB lineage: Bacteria > Pseudomonadota > Alphaproteobacteria > UBA6615 > UBA6615 > JABJAG01. The sequence goes on along the minus strand of JAURLR010000046.1, from coordinate 9,442 downwards.
AAGCCGCGCATCACCCCGCCGGATCTGGTCTGGCCGGGCGAAGCGGATCGTACGCGCGTCACGAATATGCTCAATGCCACGACGCTGGTTCGCGACCTGATCAATATTCCCGCCGAAGATCTGGGGCCCTCGGAACTGGCCGACGAAGCCCGGAAGGTGGGCCGCAAATTCAAGGCGAAGGTTCAGGTCACGGTAGGCGATGCCCTTCTGAAGGCCAACTACCCGATGATCCATATGGTGGGACGGGCGTCTGACGACGATCCGCGTCTTATTGATCTGCGCTGGGGCGACAAGGGACCGCGGGTCACGCTGGTCGGCAAGGGGGTTTGCTTCGATACCGGCGGGCTGGATCTGAAACCCGCAGCCGGAATGCTGCGTATGAAAAAGGATATGGGTGGTGCCGCCCATGCGCTGGCGCTGGGCCAGCTGATCATGGCGGCCAAACTTCCCGTGCGTCTGCGGGTGCTGATCGGTGCGGTCGAGAACGCGGTGGCCGGTAATGCCTATCGCCCCTGGGACGTGCTCAAGACGCGCAAAGGGATCACGGTCGAAAATGCCAACACGGATGCCGAAGGACGCCTCGTGATTGGCGATTGTCTGGCGGAAGCGAGTTCGGAAAAGCCCGATCTTCTGCTGGATTTTGCGACCCTGACCGGCGCGGCGCGTATCGCCTTGGGCACGGATATAGCCGCTGTTTTTGCCAATGATGACAAGCTCTATGGAGACCTTGAGAAACACGCCGCCGCCACGGCGGACCCGGTCTGGCGCCTGCCGCTCCACAAGCCCTACCGGTCCCTGATCGAAAGCAAGGTGGCGGATGTTTCCAGCGCAGGCGATGGCCCGTTCGGGGGCGCGATCACGGCGGCCCTGTTTCTGCAGGAATTCGTCGATGACGATGTGCCGTGGGCGCATTTCGATATCATGGCCTGGAACCTCGGCAGCCCGCCCGGACGTCCGACGGGTGGTGAGGCTCAGGGCTTGCGCGCGGCCTTCGCGATGATCGAGGACCGGTTCGGGCGTTAAGCGGCCGTTACGCCCCGGCTTCGTATTGTGCGATTTCGTCGGCCAGGGCTTCGGCCAGGGGCGCGAGTTCCTGCGCATATTTCAGGTGGCGCGCCGAAGGTTCGTGGGTCAGCGGCTGGCGCACCTGGGCATAGCTGAGCGTGTCGACAAATCGCTGGTTCTTGTCGAAGGCAAGACAGGCATCGTCCCAGGGCAGATCACAGAATTTGAGCAGGCCTTCGATGCCTTCACGCGGCTGTGCCACCATATGCTCGTAGTGCAGGTCGTGGATCGGGAGGTTCAGCGTCGCTTTCCAGTGCTGCATCATCCCATGATAATGCCGGTAATAATGGGCAAAGCCGTCCAGTGAAAACGTGAACTCGTTCCCGGTACGGAAATTCTGAAAAAAGCAGGACAGGCCGATCGCCAGCGGATGCCGCTGGCAATGGATAACGCGCGCCTGCGGGAACAGCTGCCAGATGAAACCGAGATGCTCGGCATTGATCGGCATCTTGTCCGTGACAAAGCGCGACGAGCCCGAGATGTCCCGAAGCATTGCCAGATAGTCGCGGGCTATGGCGTTCAAATCGTCGGTGTTCAGGCCTTCCAGTCCATCAGGGTAATCGGCAAGCGCGCGCGCAGCTCCGGGGATACCGCTGAGTTCGCCGCCGCCCGCCACATTGGGGTGGCTGTCGAGGATCTGTTCGACAAGGGTCGTGCCCGAACGCGGCATGCCGACGATGAAGAGCGGGGTTGCGTCCGTCACGGTCGAACGCGACAGCTTGGTCAGGCGCGCCAGCGAGAAGGTGTTCCGAAGCCGATCGAAGCGCTGGTTGACCTGATCCTCGTCGTAAACAACGCCCGCCGTGGCATTGGCACGGGCAACAGCCGCAAACGCTTCTGCCGGTTTCCCCAGTTTCTGGAGAAGGGCGGCCTGCATGAACATCAGGCCGCGCCGCTCGAACCGATGCAGGCCCGGCGCCCGGAGGGCTTTTTCCAGAAGAGCTGAAACACGCGCAGGCGGCAATTCGTCCTGTTTTCCATTGATGGCAATCTGGCCGCAGGCCCGCGCGAGCGCATGGGGCACCGGGTCTCGGTCCAGTAGCGGCTCGAGCAGTTTCGCTGCTGCTGGACTTTCACCGGACCGATCCAGAATCTCGGCTTTGAAGGCGATCAACGCGATATCATCTGGAGCAGTGGCCATGAGTGAATCGATAATGTTGTGCGCGGTATCCAGGTCTCCGTTCGCGCGCAACGTATTGGCGTGCGCGAACGCGATCTCTGGCCTGTCCGGGGCAATCGCCCGCGCAGCTTCGATGGTAGAAAGCGCTTTCTCGTAATCTCCCAGGCGCGAATAGGCATTCGCCATATGGGCCTTGATCCGGGGATCACCGGGCGAAAGGTTGCTGGCTGCGTGGTGGATTTTCAATACGGGTTCCAATGCGCCCTGCAGAAAATGCGCGTCTCCCAGCGCGGAGCGGATATCCGCGCGATCGGGAGCCTTGTCAGTGGCCCGAACAAGATGTGCGGTTGCGTCTTCATACGCGCCCAGCGCCAGACAGGCGCGCCCGAGGCTGTAGAGAATCTCGGGATTGTCCGGCTGTGTTTGCAGGCAGACGCGAAGCAGTTTTGCCCCTTCCCGGAACCGGCTGCGCATCAGTTCCACCACCGCGCATCGGTACCGCGCTTGGTCGTTGCCTGGATCTTTCTTCAGGATCGCGCGGTAGGTTTTGAACGCGTCGTCCAAGCGGCCCGCCTTGGCAAAGGCTGCAGCGCGATCAAAAAGCTCGTGTTGTGAAGTCATGAGAGAAAGATGCACGCAAAAGCAGGCGATCCGTCAAGGCCGTTCAAGCCGCTGTTGCGCCATCGGGAAGGCTATGCGGGGCGTTCGTAACTCAGCGGCTTATCTACCACGCTGTATTCGGATGTTTCGGCATTGTCGGCAGGGTCTTCGAGATTTTGAGATTCAAGGCCCCGGCGCAGCAGTACTCGGATCGCGGCGGCGCGTGAGGGAATATGGTGGTCATATCGCCAATCATCGATTGCCTCAAGTTCCGCTGTCGCGAGCAGGATTTGCAACCGTTCGCTGCGCTTGTGGGTCTTTGTGTCGGGCATCCTGATAAACCTGTGGTTGAAAACATTCGAGTGTTGGTAGGGGCGTGCTATGGGCAATGAAAACACAGCGGTCGCGACAGTGTCTATAACATAGGTAAGTGAGTAACTTACTCAACATGCACATGCGTAACCGCCCTTTCACCATACGGCTGGGCCGCAGTTGATCAGGCCTCTAGGTATTGGATTGTATGGTTTGCAGGCTGGAATACTATCGCTCCGTTAGCGGGATATAGGTCAGCGTATCGTCATCCACGACGCTGTATTCGCCCGAATCCGCATTCGGCCCCGGCGGCGCGAGGTTCTCGGCCACCATGCCGCGCCGCAACAGTTCACGTATGGCTGCCGCGCGTGTGGGGATACGATTGTCGTACCTCCAGTTGTCAACGGCCTGCAATTCTACATCGGCGAGCATGATTTGAAGGCGTTCGGTGCGTTTGGCTTTGGGCGTGCGGGCCATGCGTGGTGCATCCTTAATTGAATCTGCCGGAGAGGCCTGGAAAACGAAACCAAAGGGGTCGCCCCCGGAAATGTCCATTGGCTCGACGATATTTCTCCCGAAGAGCTTCCGGAGAATGCAGCAAAACAGGGCATTCTTGATAGAGCAGGGCCCCGCATCAGAACATCCGTCTTATGCATCACATGTGTAATATGAGTAATCGATGCAACGACAGCAAAACCGGTTGGTTCCATCTTCTCACCAAGTTTACGCCATGTCGCTGCTGCTTCAACATACCATCCTTTGGTCTTTACACACCACTGCACAAGTTGTGTAAGTCGTTGATAATACACGATATACTTACGCGAAACGTGTTGCGGACCCGTCGCGCATCCGTATTCTGCTCAGCATGATTTCAAACCAGAGGTTCTCGGACCAAGGAGTGAAAATGGTGTTGAAGGAAGAGCAGGCGAAGGAAATTGAAGAACTGATCCCGTCCATGCGCGGATTTGCGCGCGGGCTGACAGGGCGCCATGACGCCGCTGACGATCTCGTTCAGGATGCTCTGGCCAAGGCGATCTCGAAGATCGCCCGGTTTGAAGAGGGCACCAATATGAAGGCGTGGTTGTTCCGCATCATGCGCAACGCGCATATCGACGAAATGCGCAAAATCCAGCGCCGCGGCGTCCATCTGGACGTGGATGACAGCGAGGCCGTTCAGCTCGGAGTGCCGGGGTCCCAGTTCTCCGCTGTGGAGCTGACCGAGTTCCGCCTGGCATTCGCCAAGCTCTCTGAAACGGATCGCGAGGTTCTGCTGTTGATTGGCATGGAGGGCCATACTTACAAGGAGGTCTCGGGCATGATCGATCTGCCCGTTGGGACCGTGAAGTCCCGACTGTCACGTGCCCGCGCCAGGTTGCGTCAGGTTATGGATGCGCCGGCGACGGAATCGCGCGCGAACCATGCAAAGCCCCGAGATGCGGGCTCCACGCTGATTGCGGCAGGCGCTCATGCCTAGAGATCAGGTCGGTTCGGATGGCAATGGCGCGGTACTTATGATCCTCACAATCGAGGACATACATGACTATGTCGATGGCGCGGCGTCGGATGAGGTCAGGCAGGCAATAGAGGCGCTCATCGTTGAAGATCCGCGGGTCAGGCGCTGGGCGAACGAGTATCGCCGGAAGATCGCGGGAATGTAGCGATAACTAGGTGTCGAAGATAAATCCGTGCCCGTGTGTTGCCTGGAAACAGGCAGTGAATCGGTTTTCCCTGAAAGAGCTTAGACTAGGGCCAAGCTTTATTCATTATATATAATTATATCAGTCATTAATTATCATAATTTGTGATTACACCACCGAAACGCGTAATCTTTCCCACAAGAGCCGCTTTGACGGCAGCCAAATCATAGGGAGAGACATCAATGGTAAAACCGATTCTGCAGACCTACCCGGTCATCCACGCCGAGGATGAGGCGGAGCGCGAGAAGCTTCGCCCGATCGGTCGCAACAAGCAACGCTATCAGGAAACCGTTCAGGGCTGGCACGAGGTCATCATGGCCGCCGACAACCTAGATTTCTGGGGCGTGGCCACGATCGAGCATCACTTCTGGTCGGAAGGCTATGAGGTTGGGCCGGCCCCGGCGATCATGGATGCCTACTGGGCGGCCATCACCAAGAATGTGCGCGTCGGCCAGCTTGGCTATGTGATGAGCATTCAGAACCCGATCCGGGTTGCCGAAGAAACCGCGATCATCGATCACCTGAGCCAGGGCCGCAGCTTCGTCGGTTTCGCGCGCGGGTATCAGAGCCGCTGGACCAATGTCTTCGGCCAGCATTACGGCACCACCTCCACGAAGTCACCGACCGCCGCCAAGAACAACCAGACAGCCGTTGGTGCCGGTTTTGCCCAGAGCGGTTTCCATATCTCCGACAAGGATGTCGCGAACGATCAGCACAACCGCGATGTGTTCGAGGAGAATATCGAGATCGTGCTCAAGGCCTGGACCCAGGATTCGATGAATCACAAGGGCAGTGCCTGGCAGATTCCCTATCCCGGCGATACGGGTGTGGATGACTGGCAGTTGGCTCAGGTTGGCGTCACCCAGCGCATGGGTGCGTTGGACGAAGTTGACGAGAACAACAACGTCGTCAATGTTTCCGTGTGCCCGGCCCCGTATCAGGATCCGCATCCGCCGGTTTTCGTGTCCGGCAGTGGCAGTCCGGAGACGATCGACTACAACGCGCGGATGGGTTTCATTCCGACCTATTTCACGGACATCAACACAGCCGCCCCGCTTGGCCTTCAGTACGCCGAAACGGCCAAGGCCAATGGCTTCAACTGGCTGCCGGGTCAGAACCAGAACATCGTGCGCTGGCTGCAGATCGCCGAAAGCTATGACGCTGCTGTCGACGCCGTGATGGCCCATGACTTCGACATCTGGAAGAACTTCTATGCCGCCATGGGCCGCCGGAAGCTCGACGAAGCTGATGTCATCGGCTCGATGCTCGATTCCGGTCTCTACTGCATTGGTACGGCCGAATCCGTGCGTGACCAGTTGGCGGCCCAGTGGGAGCAGATGCCCGCTGAGTTCATCACGCTGATCTATCACTATGCGCAGATGCCGAAGGACAAGGTCATCCAGAACATGACCGAGTTCAATGATGTGGTGAAGCCTGTGCTCGACGAGATCACTGCGAAAGCCGGTCACGACATGGCGCAGGCCGCAGAGTAGCTTCGGCTTCGGCCTCAAACAGGTTAGAATGGAGGGGCTGCGTGTTTCGCAGCCCCTTTTTCTTTGAATGAATGCCCCGCGGGGAGGCTGGTGATGTTGAAAATTCTTGGACGCGCGACGTCGACAAATGTGCAGAAGGTTCTGTGGTTCTGTGATTCCCAGAACCGGGAGTATGAGCACGACAACGATATCGGCGGGGCCTTTGGCCGCAATGATTCGCCTGAATATCTGGCCATGAATCCCAATGGGCGTGTGCCGGTGGTGGTCGACGGTGATTTCGTGATGTGGGAATCCAACAGCATCATCCGCTATCTGGCACGGCAGTCGAAGAGCGACCTTTACCCATCTGATTTCCAGGCCCGGCAAACAATCGAACGCTGGATGGATTGGGAATTGTCACTTCTGGCGCCGCGCCATGTGCCGGTCTTCATCGGCCTTGTGCGGACCAAACCCGAGGACCGCAACCAGAAGGCCATCGATGCCGCAGTGGTGCAGTGGAACGCCGCGATGCAGGTGCTTGAAGACCAGCTTGCGGAGAACCGTTTTGTTGCCGGGGAGAAGTTTTCGCTGGCCGACATTCCGATCGCGCCGATTGCCCATCGCTGGTTCAATCTCGATATCGAGCGGATCGACACGCCGAATATCAAACGCTGGTATGATTCATTCTCCGATGACGCCGGGTTCCGGAAATGGGTTGATATCGAGCTGGCCTAGCCCGATCCCCGGCTTGTCATGCCCGGACTTGCCCCGGGCACGACAAGGTAGGGGGCTAATACCCCAGCTTCCGGTCCACAGCATTTGGCAACGGGTTGCCGTCTTCCACTGCGGTGATCCCCTCCACGATCTGACGCGCGACACTGCGGGGATCGGTGATGGACGCATTGTGCGGCGTGACCGTGATTTGCCGATGGCCCCAGAACGGGTGGTTGTCGGGCAGCGGTTCGGTCTGGAACACATCCAGTGTGGCCTGCCCGAGTTGTCCGGATTCCAGTGCCGGGATCAGGTCATCCTCGACCAGATGACCGCCCCGCGCGGCATTGATCAGATATGCCCCTTCGGGCAGTCGGGCGAACAATTCTTCGCACAGGATATTTTCCGTTTCCGGGGTCAGCGGCAGCAGGCAGACCAGAATATCGGTGCGCGCGAGCAGATCATTCAGGCCCGCAGACCCATGGAAGCATTGCACGTCCGCGATAGTCTTCGGGGACCGGCTCCAGCCCGCCACATCAAACTCGAGCGCCACCAACGCGCGGGCGGCCGCCTGACCAAGCTCACCCAGACCAAGAATGCCGATCCGGCGTTCATCGGCTTGCTTGAGTTCGTGGGCGCGATCATCCCAGACTCTCGCGCGTTGCTGGTCATCCAGTGCGGGCTGGTTCTTGTGATAGCGCAGGACGTGCAGCAGCACATATTCAACCATCCCGGCCGTCAGATAGGGATCGACCACGCGGGATATCCGGCTGTGGGGTGGAAAATCCGGATCGATGAGCAGGTGATCCACGCCAGCCCCCAACGAGAACACCACTTTCAGATTCGGAAACGACGCGAGAACGCCCGGGGGCGGCTTCCAGGCAAGCGCGTAGTCGATGTCATCGGGATCACCGGCGTCGGGCCATATCCGCACATCGAACGCCGGGTTCTGCTCGTGGAGTTCGCGCGCCCACCAGTCGGCCTTCAGACCGGGCGCGATGATCAGAACGGCCATGGCACCGGCATCTGTTGGTCATTGCGAGGAGCAGCGCGACGAAGCAATCCAGACCGGTGCAGTGGAAAGACCGCAACTGTATTGCTTCGCTTCGCTCGCAATGACGAGCACGCCCGCATGGTTGGAGAACTCGGTTTGATCATGGCCATCAGGTTGTGACCGCATCGCCAGCGCCTGTCGCGGCGAGATCGAAGGCGGCGGCCATCAGGGCCTTGGTGTAAGCCTGCTGGGGGTGGTCGAAGATTTCATCGGCGGGGCCCTGTTCGACCACCTTGCCGTTGCGCATGACGATGACGTGGTTCGAAATGGCGCGCACCACCTTGAGATCATGGCTGATGAACATATAGGCGAGCTTGTACTTCTCCTGCAGGCCGCGCAGCAGGTCGATGATCTGGGCCTGAACCGAACGGTCCAGCGCGGAGGTTGGCTCGTCGAGAACGATGAATTTCGGCCGCAGGACAAGCGCGCGGGCAATGGCCACACGCTGGCGCTGGCCGCCAGAGAATTCATGGGGGTAACGGTGCCGTGCGGCCGGGTCGAGACCGACTTCTTCCATGACCTTGACGATCATGTCGTCCCGTTCTGCCGCGTTCCCGCCAAGGCTGTGAACCTTCAGCCCTTCTTCGATGACCTGAGAAATCGACATGCGCGGCGACAGCGAACCATAGGGGTCCTGAAAGACGACCTGCATTTCCCGGCGCAGCGGGCGTAACTCGCGCGAGCGCAGATTGGCGATCTGCTTTCCCTCGAACTCGATGGGGCCATCGGATGAAATCAGCCGCAGCAGGGCCAGTCCAAGGGTTGTCTTGCCCGATCCCGATTCCCCGACGACACCGACGGTCTGGCCCTCGCGAACCTCCACGGTGATCCCGTCCACGGCTTTCACATGATCGACGGTGCGACGCATGATTCCGGCCTTGATCGGGAAGTATACCCGCAGGTCGTCTGCCTTCATGATCTTGGGTGCGTTGCGGTCTGGCGACCGGGCGGACCCGGAGGGCTCGGCATCGAGAAGATGCCGGGTATAAGCGTGAGACGGGTTCTGGAAGATGCTTTCGGTCGTTCCGTGTTCCACGATTTCACCCTGGTTCATAACGCAAACCCGGTCGGCCATTTTCCGCACGATGCCCAGATCGTGGGTGATGAACAGCATCGACATCCCGAATCTTTCCTTCAGGTCGTCGAGCAATTCGAGGATCTGCGCCTGGATCGTCACATCCAGCGCCGTGGTCGGCTCGTCGGCGATCAGAAGCTTGGGATCGCAGGCAAGCGCCATGGCGATCATCACACGCTGGCGCATGCCGCCGGAGAACTGGTGTGGATAATCCCGCAGCCGGCGCCCGGCATCAGGAATACCGACGAGGTCGAGCACCTCGCGCGCGCGCGATCGTGCCTCGCTCCTGCTGGCGTTGCGATGGATCCTGACCGCTTCACTGATCTGATCGCCGAT
>JAURLR010000045.1 GCA_030831135.1 Alphaproteobacteria bacterium | reverse complement strand
TTGCATCTAAAGCCTTTGCGGAATGGGACGCGACCACGCGGCAGGACGTGATCGCGCAGAAAGAGGCCGCTTTCGCGCAGTTCTCCAGAGGACAGTACAGTGAAGCCCTGCCAGGGCTTGAGGCTGCGACGGCACAGGCTCGGGCTTCGCTTGGCGCGCGCGATGCTGCCTTTGACGAAGCCCTGCGCGAAGCCCGGGCAGCATATGCGGCAGACGATTATGTTCAGGCTTTGCCGCAGATCACCCGGGCGCGCCAGTTACAACCTGAATCCCCGGAGGCAGAGGCGCTCGAAACTGAGGTGGCGCGGCTTCCCGAAGTTCTGAGCGCGATTGCGAAAGCTGCGGTGGCTCGTGTTGAAAATGATGCCGAGGCAGAGGAAAAGTATCTCAGCGATGCCCTCGCGCTTGATCCGGGCCGGTCCGAACTCGCATCACGTCGTCAGGAACTCCGGGCGGAACGCAAGGAACGTATATATGGCGACCACGTGAAATCCGGTCTGGCCAATATCCAGGCCCGCCGGTTGTCTGGGGCGCGCGCGGACCTGAAGGCGGCGCGAGACCTGTTTTCAGATCGTCCGGAAACGCAATTGCTGTCACAGCAGACCGGCATTCTGGCAACGCAGCTGGAGTTTGAGACGATGCTAGAGTCAGCTGCGGCTGCGCGCCAGTCCGATGACTGGGTTGCGGCAGAGAAGTTTTATGCCCGCGCAGGCGCTATCGTCCCCGACGACCCACAGGTCAATGGCGGTTATCAGCTCGCAGGAGAGATCATTCAGCTGCAACGCGAGATGACCAGAATTCTCGACCGGCCAGAACGTCTGGCATCTGAGGATGTGGCGGCAAATGCATCGGATCTTGTGTCGAAAGCGCGCGATCTTGCGGATTTGAGTCCGTCATTGACCGCGCAAAGCGAACAGGTTTCCAGTCTTGTGAAAGCCTATGGGACCAAGGTTTCGATTCGCATTCTGTCCGATGGCATCACAAGAATATCCGTTCGTGGCATCGGGCAAGTTGGTGCGACAACGGACCGGACCATCGAGTTGCGCCCGGGAAGTTATACATTCGAAGGCGCACGGGCCGGCTTCCGGTCCAAGCTTGTTCAGGTTGATATTCCTCCCGGTACCGAAGGCCTCGTACTGGAGATTTATCCCGATGAACGCGTTTGAAGAGGGGCTGCGGCAGGCCCGCAGGCGTCAGGTTCGATTTTACCTCGTTGGGATCGTTGGGCTTTTGGTCATTGGCCTCATGGTTATCGGGGTGCTGGCCTTAACCAGTGGGACAGTGATCAGGATCACCCCGGATGAAGCCGAACAATCGGGAGAGGTCGAACTGGCATCCGGATTTGGTCTCGCCGTCGGCACCACGGTTTATAGCTTGAGTGCTGCGCCTGTTGTCCGTGTCGCCGCCGAGGGATTTCGTGATGTCTTGTATGAGATTCAACCCGAGGAGGCTGGGCGTACTGTTGAAGTGCGACTGGAGGCTTTGCCGGGTCGGATTGTGGCTGCAACGGCCCGTGATCTGCCAGATACGCGCTGGAGCCTCGATGGTGTGCCGGTCGCCGTTGCATCATCCATCGAACTTGAACGTGAGGCCGGAACCCACACGCTGAATGTAGATCATCCGCATTTTCAGGTCGTGGAGCAGATCGTCGAGTTGCAGCGGGGCAAGACGGAGGAAATCCGTCTCGATCTCAAACCGGTGGACGGGCAAGTCTCGATCAACTCCGAGCCGGCCGGGGCGGAGGTGTTTTTCGATAGCAAAAGCCTGGGTGTAACCCCGCTCACCTTGCCGATGGCTGGCGGTGCTTACGCGGCTCGAGTTATAGCGCAAGACCGTCAACCGGTGGACGAGGTTGTCGAGATTACCAACACCGCCCCGGTTCTGGAGCGCCGTTACCTTTTGAAGCCACTCACGTCGGTCTTGCGCATTCGTGCGGTTCCGACGGGCGGTCAGCTTCTGGTCGATGGACGGCGGGTCCCGGAATCGGGAGAGATAGAACTGACCGCGAATGAAGATCACACGGTGACGTATGTGTTGCCGGGCTATCATTCCAAGAGCCAGACCGTACGCCTGAAATCGAAAGAACAAGCTGAGCTGACGATGCGGCTGCAGGAGGCGCTCGGCATTGTTGATATACGGACAACTCCGGGCGCGGATATTGTCGTGAACGGAAAGAAGGTGGGAACGGGCAGTATCGAGCTGCAATTGCAAACGGTCCCGCACAAGATCGAGCTGCGCAAAAAGGGCTATCGCACCATACGCAAGACGATCACGCCATCCGGCCAGCGCAGTCTGGTTATTCGTGAGGAGATGATTGGCGAAACTTCGGCGCGGCTGGCGGAATCACCGCGCTCTTATGCGAATTCGGTGGGCATCAGACTCAATCTCTTTGAGCCTGATGCTTTCGTTATGGGGGCTCCCCGTAGCCAGAAAGGTCAGCGTGCCAATGAGTTCGAACGGCGCGTCAGTCTGACGAAAGCTTTCTATGCATCACAACATGAAGTCACCAATGGGCAATTTGCACAGTTTCGCAGAGGCCAGGGGGGCAGTTCTTCGGCCCCTGTCACAGGCGTCTCATGGATTGAGGCCGCCGAATTCACGAACTGGCTGAGTGTGCAGGAGAAATTGACGCCGTTTTATCGCATCTCCAACGGGAAGCTGGCGGATGTCAGTCCGACCAGTGATGGTTACCGCCTGTTGAGCGAAGCGGAATGGGAATGGCTGGCGCGGAAAGCCGGGCGCGCGGCCCAGACTGTATTTACCTGGGGTGATTCCGCGACCGTGCCGCGAAATGCCGGGAACATCGCGGATGAATCTGCCAATGGCCTCACACGATTTTACGTTCCCAAATACAATGACGGCTTTGCCCGAACGGCACCGGTGGGAAGTTTCCCGCCCGAAATATCGGGCCTTTTCGATCTGACAGGCAATGTCAGTGAGTGGGTGCATGACTTCTATTCGTTACAGCCGCCAGATCGCCGGCAGGTCGAGCTCAATCCTCTCGGTCCGGAGTTCGGCGATTCCCATGTGATAAAGGGGTCCAGCTGGAAATCGGGGACGCGCACCCAGCTGCGGGCGGCGTATCGCGAAGGTGGTTCGAGCGGCAGCGATGAAATCGGATTCAGAATTGGAAGGTATCTGCATGGTGCACAAAGCAATCTTGCGCGGTAGGCCGCGAATTCGCCGGGCCGTTGTGCTTGTGCTGGCGCTGACCATGGGGGGCGGGGTGATTGGTTTTGCCTATGCCCAGTCAGGTATCAGTTTGAACACGCCGGTATCCTTCCCGGTAGACATATAGCGCGGCAGGAGAGCGATTCCGATCATGGCATCCGCAATCAAGACTACCCTCGCATTGGTCGTGTCGATCATCGTCGTTCATCTGATTTATGTTGGCTATATCTGGCCCGAATCAACCCAAGTGATCGAGGCCGCGCGGGCGGCGGGCCAAAGCGCCCCGCGCGATCTGGTGGTGATCCTCAAGGATTGGGAGCAGGAGATCTGCATCATCATGATGCTGTGGGGAACCTTCATGATTCTCGACAAATGCTATGCTATCCTGAAGGACCGTTACCTGTTCAATGTCGACTTGCTCGAAGGCGCAGCCGAAGACGAGGGGGACCTCGTCACCATGCTCAACACGCTGGAGAAGCTTCCCGAGCGTATCCGGACCACGCCACTTGTGCGTACGCTTGCTGCAAGCCTTCGGCGCTTCCTGATTACCGAAGATGTGCAGAACACGTCGGAGACCATTGACGCGAATGTTGAGGCGCTGGCGGTGAAACAGGAGGCAGAAAATTCCATGATCCGGTATCTGATCTGGGCGATCCCGGCGATCGGCTTTATCGGGACCGTGCGCGGTATTGGTCAGGCATTGTCTCAGGCCGATCAGGCCCTTGCCGGAGACATCGCTGGCATGACCGAGAGCCTCGGGGTCGCCTTCAACTCAACCTTCGTGGCGTTGTTGATCAGTGTGGTGTTGATGTTTTTGCTGCATCAACTCCAGAGATTGCAGGATTCGATGGTGACAGACACCCAGGAATACTGCGAATCCTTCCTGTTGAACCGCATCAGCACCGTGGGTAAGAGCTGAGACCGCGCCGCAAAACCGAGGGGTTTAACCTCGCCTTTCTGGACGTCATGTCCTGTGGGCTGGGTGCGATCATCCTTATGTTGATGCTGGTCAAACATGATGTCGAGCATGTCTCGGATGAAAGCGAACGACTGACGTCAGATCTCGAACGGTTACAGAGCACTGAAGAGGAACTGAGTGCAAAAGTGGTCGGCGCATTACGGGCGAAAGCGGCCACCACGGGACAGGTCGAAGCGCTCGAAAGCGAGATTTCCCGTGTCCAGCGCGAGCTTCAGCAGAAGCAGGTGGACATCACTGCACGCCGAAGTGAAGAAAAGACCCTCGAGGACACGATCAAGACCATCGAGGTGCAGGACAACACCGATATTGTCGAGAACCGCCAGGCCGGTGAAGAAAAATACGTGATCGGATTGCGGGTCGAGGGCAAGCGTATTGGTATCCTTGTCGACAGCTCGGCTTCCATGACCGAAGAGAAACTGATCGACATTATCCGGCGCAAGAACATGGCCCCCGCGGATCGGGTTCAGGCTCCCAAATGGCAACGCACACGTCGGGCCCTTGGCTGGCTTCTGGCGCGAGCGCCGCGCGACGCGATCGTGCGTGTGGTGGCGTTCAGTGAGACGGCCCGGGACCTTGGCAACCCGGCAGGTGTGTCGGGAGGAGACGCGGCCGGGCTGGGGCAAATTCTATCTGACATGAACAACATCGTGCCCGGTGGTGCCACGAATCTGGCCGCAGGCCTGCAGGCTATCGCAGCGCACAAGCCGACCGATCTGTACCTGATCACCGACGGCCTGCCCACAGCCGGGATTTCCGGATATCGCAGTCTCAATCCGTTCTCGGGCTGTAGCGCCTTGTGGGGTGGCTCAAACTCGATTTCTGGCGAATGCCGTGCCCGACTGTTTCGCCATACGGTGAACAATGCCGGTCTGGACCATGTCCGGACCAACGTCATCCTGTTGCCACTGGAGGGAGACCCGGAGGCCGCGGCCCATTTCTGGCGCTGGACTGCCGCAACAAACGGGTTGCTTATCAGCCCCGCGGAGACTTGGCCTTGAAGCGAAAATCCCGCGAGTTAGAGATATTCAGCCTGTCGTTTCTCGACATTATTTCCTGTGGGTTCGGCGCGGTCGTTCTGCTCGTGCTGATTTCGACCTTTGCGGAATCGGTGCTGCCTGACTTCACATCGGAAACCAGGCGCACGCTGGATCAGGTGCTTGCGGCAGAAGCCCGGGTCGAGGCTTTGGAAACTGCCCTCGTGCAGGAGACACAAGCCCTTGAGGAGATTCAGGAGCAGCTGACAACGGAGAGCGCGAAAGCCGCTCAGGCGAAGAATCGATTGCGCGCGGCAAATGCGGAAGCGGAAAGCCTGGATGAAAATCTGGCGGGGCTGGAACTGGTCGAACGTTCCTTGCGGGATACGCAACGTGCGAACATCACGGCCAGTTCATCAGAGACTAGGGATGAGGAAGTCGGCGGCATTCCCGTCGACAGCGACTATGTGATTTTTATTATCGACACCTCGGGCAGCATGCAGGCGATCTGGTCGCGCGTGACCCGTGAGGTCGAGAACATCATCAACATCCACCCCCGGATCAAAGGTTTTCAGATCCTCAACGACAACGGCACGCACCTCGTGGGCGGGTATGCCGGTCGCTGGATTCCCGACACCAAGGCGCGGCGCGACAGCGTCATCCGGCTTTTCCGAAACTGGAAGAGCGCGTCGAACAGCAGTCCGGTGGAGGGGCTTGAAGTTGCCCTGAAACGCTATGTGAATCCGAACCAGAAGGTCTCAATCTATATCTTCGGGGATGATTACACCGGTTCCAGCTATGACACAGTGATCCGCACCCTCCGTCAGGCGAATGCCAACCGGATCACCGGCAAACCACTCGCACGAGTTCATGCGATCGGGTTCTTGTCGCCAACATCAAATGGCCGGTTTGAGACGCTGATGCGCGAAGTGACCCGGCAGAACAATGGGACATTTGTCGCGTTGCCGGTGCGTTGAGATTTCCTAGCGGATAAAACGGATCCAGCGCCACAGGTTGAGCAGGCTGACCAGCGATCCGGCCACATAGGTCAGGACGCAGGCCTTGAGGATGCTGCGCGCGGCGGGCATGTCTTCGGGCGGCAGGTAGCCACCCTTGTCCAGAATCGGCAGGGCGCGGCCGAAGGATGCGTCGAATTCCACGGGGAGCGTGATCAGGTGAACCAGAACGGCACTGGCCATGGTGGCGATGCCCGCGCCCGCGACCAGCAGAGTCAGGCCTGGGGCCTGCGTGACCGCGCCAAGGAACAGTGACCCGAAGAGAATGGCGGAACCGATTTTCTGTATGCCGCCGACCCATTTGACCATGTTGGTGCGCGCCTGGAGCGGGGCGTAGCTGTCGCGATCCTGCAGGGCATGACCGACCTCATGGGCTGCGACGGTCACTGCTGTCAGGGAGCGACCGTCGTAATTGGCTTCCGACAGGCGCACCGTCTTGTCCTGCGGGTCGTAATGGTCGCCCCTATCGGTCTGTTCGACGCGCACCTCGGACAGGCCGGCCTCGTCGAGCAGATGCCGGGCGAGTTCGCCGCCGGTGCCGGGAAAATCGCGCCGTTCCTCCGCGTGCCGCGACAGGATTGTACGCGCCCAGAGGCTGGGGCCGAAAACCACACCCAGCACAAGCAGTATCAAAATCACCCAGAGCATGCCGCGCCCGGCCCCTAGCGCCGCATGGCGCGCGGATCGAGCGCGTCCTGCAGGCCGTCGCCCAGAAAATTGAAGGCGAGCACGGTGACGAAGATGATGGCGCCGGGCCAGACCGCCAGCGCGGGCGCGCGGGTGGCGAGCTCCTGGGCGTTGGTCAGCATGTTGCCCCAGCTCGGGATGGGTGGCTGGATACCCAGTCCCAGGAAGCTGAGCACGGATTCCAGCAGGATCACCGAACCGATGGAAAGGGTCGTCGCAACCACGATGGGCGAGATCACATTGGGCAGGATGTGCCGCAGCATGATGGTCGTGGAACCGGCCCCCATCGCTTCTGCTGCGCGCACGAATTCACGGGTGCGGACGGACAATGTGGCGGCGCGGACCAGCC
>JAURLR010000044.1 GCA_030831135.1 Alphaproteobacteria bacterium | reverse complement strand
TCAGGACCGTGCTGCGTCCCTGATGGTGCCTGCTCCCGACGATGCACTGACCGTCCGCCCGGTCGGTCCGGCCGTCAGCAGCACCCGAAACGAGGGGCCAGAGCTGCTCGAAGACGTCTCTCCGGCGACGATGGCCCCGAAGCAGGGGGAGTTGTTCTAGCCCGCCGCCTTCGCGTCATGGATTGCCTTCCAGACTTTGAAGGGCGTGCACGGCGTGTCGATATGCGCGATCCCGAATTGCGACAGCGCGTCCACGATGGCGTTGGTACCTGCCGAGAGTGATCCCACCGTGCCGGCTTCCCCCGCACCCTTGACCCCGAGCGGGTTGGTTTGTGTGGGCACCTCGTTTTCCTCGAAGTTCACATCGCAGAAATCATCGGCGCGCGGCATGCAGTAATCCATGAAGGAGCCCGCGATCAGCTGGCCACTTTCCGGATCATAGGTCTTGTCCTCCATGAGGACCTGGCCCATGCCCTGGGCGATGCCACCCATGATCTGGCCGCGCACCAGCATCGGGTTGATGATCGTACCCACATCGTCAACGACGCTGTACCTCACCATCTCGGTCACGCCGGTATCGGGGTCGATCTCGACCTCGCAGATGTGACAGCCATTGGGGAAGTTGCCGGTCGTGGCGTTGTAGGTGCCGGTCTCATACAAGCCCGGTTCCATATCCGCGGGCAGGTTCCCGTCCTTGTAGGCGGCAACCGCGATCTCGTGGGTGGTCAGGGCCCGGTCGGTGCCCGCCACGGTAAACTTGCCGTCGGCAAACTCGATATCAGCTTCCGAGGCTTCGAGCAGATGCGCTGCGAGCTTCTTGCCCTTGGCGATGATCTTGTTCGCAGCCAGCACCATGGCGCTGCCGGTCATGATCGTCGACCGGGACCCGCCGGTGCCCATGCCGAAGGCCGAGACGTCCGTATCCCCCTGCAGGATGTTGACGCGCTCGGGTTCGACGCCGAGCAGGTCGCAGATGATCTGGGTCTGGATCGTGCCGTGGCCCTGCCCGTGGCTGATGGTCGAGGCCACGAAGGTCAGATCACCGGTCGGATCGAACCGGAACTCGGCGGTCTCCGTGGTGTTGTCCGCCGCCCATTCGAGCGTGTTGGACATGCCGATGCCGCGTAGCTTACCGCGCGCCCCGGAGTCCTTCCGGCGTTCGGCAAAGCCGTGCCAGTCGGCCATTTCCATGGCCATGTCCATGTTCTTTTCGAACTCGCCACAATCATAGGTGTAGATCAGCGGCGTCTTGTAGGGCATCGCCGTGGTCGGGATGATGTTCTTGCGGCGCAGTTCGGCCGGGTCCATGCCGAGCTGGTCGGCCGCGCGTTCCACAAGCCGTTCGATCATGAACGAGGCTTCGGGCCGTCCGGCCCCGCGATAGGGCGAGGTGCAGTGGGTGTTGGTCAGCATGCCGGAGATTTCGACATGGGCCGCCGGCGTCGTGTAGACGCCGATGGCGGTGCCGATATGCACCACGGGCGGGCTGGCGCCGCGATAGGACACATAGGCCCCCAGATTGCCCCAACTGCGGATGCGGATGCCCTGAAAAGTCCCGTCCGCATCGAAGGCGAGGGAGGCATCGACCACATTGTCGCGTCCGTCATCATCGCTCAGATGGCTTTCGGACCGGTCGGCGATCCATTTGACAGGCCGCCCGACGAGCTTCGAGGCCCAGGGCATCAGCACCATCTCGGGATAGATCGAGCCACGCAGGCCGTAGCTGCCGCCGATATCATCGGTCACCAGACGGATCCTGGATTCCGGCACCTTGAAGGCCTGATCGGCGAGGCTCTTGCGGAACAGCCAGGGGCGCTGGAAACCGCAGCGCAGGGTGTAGCGCCCGTTGCCCGGGTTGAACTCACCGATCACGCCCCGGTTTTCCATGGCGTTGGCGGTCACCCGGTTGATGACCAGGCGCTGGGTGATGGTGTGGTCGGCCTTGGCAAAGGCCGCGTCGGTCGCGTCCTTGTCGCCGGCCTCATAGAAATAGGATTCGTTGTTCGGGCAGTCGTCATAGAGCTGCGGCGCGCCGTCCTGAAAGGCATCGAAGCAGTTCGTCACCGCCGGGCGGACTTTGTAATCGACGTCGATCATCTCCATCGCGTCGCGGGCCTGGGGTTCGGTGTCGGCCACGACCATGGCGACCGGATAGCCGACATTTCGCACCCGGTCCACGGCCAGCGCGGGGCGGTAGGGGATATACATCGGTCCGCCATCGCGATTTGTGTAGTTGCCCATGCAGGGGACAACACCCATGCCGTCGTCTTCATAGTCACGCCCTGTCAGCACGTCATGCACGCCCGGCGCGGCCTTGGCGGTCGTGGTGTCGATGGACAGGATATCGGCGTGCGCGTGGGGCGATCGCAGGATCACCGCATAGAGCTGGCGATCATAGTTGATGTCGTCGAGATAGCGGCCCTTGCCGGTCAGCAGGCGCGGGTCTTCCAATCGCGTGACCGATTGCCCGATTGAAAATTCACCCATGATACGTGCTCCGATTGCGTGCCGCGTGCGTTCTACTTGTGTGCCGCTTGTGTGTCAGTGGCGTGGAATGTACCAGCCGCGACACCGGCGCGGAACCTCTGCCGGCGGTCAATCGGTGAGCATGGCCATCGCGGCCTGACGGTCGCTCGGCTTGAGGCCGAGGAACAGCTTGCGCGCTTTTGCAATGTCCGATTTGGAACCGCTTTCGGCAGCGGTCTTGAGGGCAACGGTGGTTGGATGATCGGCACCGCAAATAAAGGCCAGCGCTTTGGACAACTTGCCCATGGCGTCACGGTCGATTGTCAGGTCATCCATAGGGGGCTCTCCGGTCCAGCATCTGTCGTCTCGCTGCCACCTTTAACAGGTGCTGCGGCCTGCGCCGAACAGAATGTCTCACTCGGGCGCGGTTCGAATCTAACCGCGCTCCCGCCGCGCGAGCATCCAGGCGGCGATGATGACGACGACGGCCACGGTGACGATCAGGATCGTCGCGAGCGCGTTGATTTCCGGGCTGAGGCCCAGCCGCACGCTCGAGAAAACGACCATGGGCAGGGTGCTCGACCCCGGGCCGGACACGAAGCTGGCCACCACCAGATCATCGAGCGAGAGGGTGAAGGCCAGCAGCCAGCCCGCGATCAGCGAGGGTGCGATCAGCGGCAGGGTGATCGTCAGGAAGACCTTCAGGGGCCGCGCGCCAAGATCAAGTGCGGCTTCCTCCAGGCTGCG
>JAURLR010000043.1 GCA_030831135.1 Alphaproteobacteria bacterium | reverse complement strand
GTACGTCCCCGGCGATCCGGTCCGCAGCGGCTTGGATGTCGGCGATCGTGATGCTCATGGAACCAGTGTGAGTTCTGCGGTTGCGGTTTGGCGAAGGGCCTCCAGATCGCCTTTCAGCACGATATAGCGCCCCGCGGCCCAGGGCGCGGCCAGATCGGCAAAATGCGGGGAGTTCATTTGCCCGGACTGACCGGGTGCGATCATGTAACGGGCGTCCTCGGGGGCCGCCATGTCGAACAGGGCGCGCAGTCCCGGACCGTGGACATGGGGGAAGCGGCCGTCCCCTGCGGATCGGTATGTGCCACGATTGATCGTATGGTTGCCGCCACCGGTCGCGACCTCCGGACCAAGCAAACCGGACAAAGGCCCCGCAAAACGGAGTAGGGGATGCGCAAAGGATGCGATATGGGATTCGCCCCAGCGCCATGCTTCGCGATCCTGTCCTTGACTGTCGTCGATGGTGCCGAGAGCGATGTTCAAGGCGACCCTCACGGTGGTTTCACATGATTCCCGGTGCGCGGTTTCGACATCGTCACACCACGCCGTGTTGCCCGAAACCATATTGGTCAGCACGTGGACAGGCGCACCGCGATAGCGGTCGACGTTGTCACCCAGTTCGTCGTCGATCAGTTGCTCGCGCAGGGCATCTGCAAACGCAGCATAAAGCAGCGGCTCGGCCAGATCAGGGGACATGCTGCCGTTCCAGTTTTTCAGCAGGCGTGTCGCTTCGGACTCGTTGTCACCCATACTGAGCGGGCTGATTGTGCCTTCAAGGAGTGCCAGCGCACCGAGCGAGACAACATCGTTCTGGATGTCGGCAAAACTGTCGAGGGTATGAAGTGGCGTTTTTGCCAAGAGGTCCTGAATGCGTTGTGCCCGGAATCCTTCGGGCCAGTTGTTGGCAATGACATGCGGATAGCCGCGTGGCGCGACTCGGTTGTTGGCGTTGATGGCCACGCCGCTTTCGGGGTTGTTGAGCTGGGGGAGGTCGTCAAACGGCACGAAACCCGCCCAGTCGTTGGCGCCAGTCCAGCCCGCATGCGGGAGGTTCCCGGGACCGCCGGGGCGGATCGGCAAGCGCCCCGCTGCGACAAACCCGAAGCCGCCATCGGTATGGGCATAGGCAACATTCTGCATGGGCGCGTGAAAGTCGCGGAGCGCGGTCCGGAATTCGGCCACCGTTGTTGCGCTGTTCATGCCGTAAATCGCGTTGGCGGTCCCATCGTCTTCGCGCAGGGCGGCGAAGGACAGCGCGATCACCGAATCCGACCCGGCCAGTTCGGCAGCACTCGAAGCAATATCCGATATCACCGGTCCGTGCCGCGTGGTGCGCACCTGCAACTGCTCGGGAGTGCCGCGCCCGCGAATCCGGATTTCCTCCATACGTGTTTCAAACGGCAGGCTGCCATCGGGGGTGAGGTACTTGTTGGGATCATCGGGGGCCAGGCGTTCGACAAACAGATCCTGAGTGTCCGCGTGGGTTGTGGTCAGACCCCAGGAGAGATGCCCGTTCTGGCCCACCATGAAGAATGGCTGGCCCGGGATGGCCGCTCCCGAAGCCTCGAACCCAGGCGTGACAATGCGCGAGAGGTGCCACATGCCCGGCGCGGTCAGGCCGAGATGGGGGTCATTGGCCAAGAGGGGCTTGCCCGAGATGCTGCGTGATCCCGAGACGATCCATTCGTTGGAGGCGCTCGCTTCGGGGAAAATATCGGGAATGACCGATGACAGGGCTGCAAGTTGTCGGTGTACATCCGGCGCCATCGCCATGGTTGTGGGCGTGTCTTCAGGTTCGTCGGGCCAAAGATCGCGAATTTGCTGCGGACTGAGGGTTTGGGAGAGTTGCGCCTTCAGAATTTCAGTCCGCCAGTCACCGGCCAGAAGAAGCGCCATCAGCCGAACCCAGGCTGCACTGTCGGCAGCGCGCCATGGCTCGGGCGTGATGCCGAGTGCGATCAGTTCTGCCGGACGCCGGGTGTCCGGGGCATCGAGCCAGGCGTTGACCCCGTCCACATAGGCATCGACGGCAGCGCGCGCATCAGGTGAGAGCGTGGCCACGGAGGCTTCGGCCAATCGATAGATGCCGAGGGTCCGCATGAAGCGGTCGCTGCGCAGACCCAGCGGGCCGACAATTTCCGACAGGCGTCCGGCTGCCGTGCGGCGGGCAAACTCCATCTGGAAAAAACGATCCTGCGCGTGGACAAAGCCGAGCGCCCGGTAGGCGTCATTCCGGCTTCCCGCAAAGATGTGCGGCACCCCATGGGGGTCGCGCAGAACCGAAACCTTTCCCTGGAGCGATGTGATGCTTGCTGCGCCCCCGGTTCCGGTCGGCTCGGTGACAAAGATGAACGCGATGATGATGGCGACAAGCACGCCAATGCCCGCGGGAACGGCAATGAGGGTCGCGAGTGCTGCGAGGCTCCAGCGGAGGATGCGCATGGATCAGTCCTGCGTATCCATCTGGTAGGTCTTCCAGGGGGTTGCATGCGCGACACGGTCATAGAAGCCACGGCCGCGATAATTGTCTTCCGCTGTGAACCAGCGCAGCCATGCCCAGTCCCGCTGGCGCCCGATCTCTGCAATGGCGTTGATCAGCGCGTCTGCGGCACCGCTGCCTCGACATTCCTCGACCACGAACAGATCGTCGAGAAACCCGGCCCGCGACCCCGAGAGAGGCCGGGGAAGGTCCCGAAAATGGGCGAGACCGATGGGCTTGTCCGTCTCGTCAAGGGCCAGAAGGCACTCGGTCGGCTCGGCAGGGTCTTGCAACCAGCCCCAGACCGTCTCGATCACGGTTGCGTCGTCGGGCATCTTGTAGAACCGGCGATATCCCTGAAACAATTCGGCCCAGGCCGGTTTGTCTTCGGGGCGCGGTGGGCCAACGGTGATCTGAGCCATGGTTTCGAGCCGTAATCAGGCAGAAGTTGGTGGTGTATGCGGCGTGGGCTACCGTCCCGCCGAATTGAACCAAGGGTAGAGGCTCCCAATGATGCGGTCACGTTCTTTCCGGGCGCAGAATCAACATGGTGACCACAAGCTCCACTATACCGAATGGGGCGCGGCGGAAGCGCCCGTGGTGCTTTGCATCCACGGACTGACGCAGAATGCCCGTTCCTTCGACACGCTGGCGGAAAACCTCGCGCCATCTCATCGGGTGATCTGTCTGGACGTGGTCGGGCGCGGCGAAAGCGACTGGCTGTCGGAGCCGATGGAGTACGGGTTTGTGCAATATGTCGCCGACACCCACGCCCTGCTTGCCCATCTTCAGGTCGATCAAATAGATCTGGTGGGAACCTCCATGGGGGGCATCATCGGCATGTTTCTGGCGGCGCAGCCTGCCACACCGGTCCGCCGCCTTGTCGTGAATGATGTGGGACCAATTGTCCCGCGCGCCGCACTTGCGCGCATTCGTGATTATGTTGGCACCGACCCCAACTTTGCCGACATGAAGTCTTACGAGGATTACCTGCGTTACATCTGGTCCCCGTTCGGCGATCTGACGGACGAACAGTGGCAGCATCTGGCCGTGACATCGGCGCGCATCAGTCCGTCGGGGCAGATATCTCCAAATTATGACCCCGGTATTCGGGAACCGATGATGGCGGGGCCGGTGGAGGACGTTGACCTTTGGGCGTTCTGGGACGCGATCTCGGTTTCCACGCTTGTGCTCCGGGGCGCGCGGTCTGATCTTCTGGCACCCGAAACGGCAAGCCAGATGACCAGGCGAGGCCCGAAGGCCAAACTGGTCGAGTTTGCCGGCGTGGGTCATGCGCCGGCCCTGATGGCAGAAGATCAGATCGATGTTGTCCGGCGATTTCTCGCGACATGACACCCGTGCAACTTTCCCTGCCAAAATTTCGCGAACGCTTGCCCTGGCGGGGCGGTGATCTGCAGACCGCACGCAACGCCCTGACACGTGACCATGCCGAACTGGATGCGTGGCCGGGAACCCGTATCTGTTTTGCGGCGGCGAACGGTGACCAGCTGAGCGGGGTCCTGCACAAGGTCGCGGCGCGCGAAACGCCATTGGTCGTGCTGATCCATGGCCTGACGGGATGCGAGGACAGCGCCCATGTCCGGGCGAGTGCGCGCCGCCTGCTCGAATCCGGGTTTGATGTGTTCCGGTTCAACCTGCGTGGCGCGGGTCCCTCGCGCGCCGACTGCCGGTCGATGTATCACGCCGGGCGCAGCGATGATCTGCGCCTCGCGCTGGATGGTCTGGTTTCCGCGGGACATGGCCGCGCCGGTATCTTCGCGATGGGCTATTCGCTCGGGGCAAACCTGATGCTCAAATATCTTGGTGCGGCGGGCAAAAGCACCATGATCTCACGCGCCGTGGCGGTGTCGGCGCCGATCGATCTTGCGGCGGCTTCGACGCGACTTGAGGCCCAACGGAACCGTGGCTATCACCGGTGGTTGCTGGACCGGATGAAATCAGATTGGCAAGGCGGGCCGCTGGACATTGCGCCCGAACAGATCGACGCGCTGCAATCCGCTGCGACCATCCGGGAGTTCGACAACGGCGTGGTGGCCCCGCTCAACGGTTTTGCCGATGCGACTGACTATTACGCACGGAATTCGGCCCGACAGTTTCTCACAAGGATAACCGTTCCGACACTGGTGCTGCACGCCGACAATGACCCGTGGATCCCGGTCGATTCATATCGTGCACTTTTCGGATTGCCCGCAACCGTGCGTGTGGAGATCGCCCGGGGTGGTGGGCATGTCGGGTTCCATGGGCGGGAAGGGAGGTGGCATGATGAAGCTGCGCTCTTGCTGTTCCGGGCTGCCTAAGCCGGTTTGACCTTGATCGCCGTCACATGCAGAGAATATCTCACTCTCATATTTAGCCTTTGCTAAAGATTGAATGTAGAGCTAAACATGGTCGCCTCATATAAAAATATGGAGAGGCGAGGATTGTGACCTTCCCATCGGCCAAACGCGGCATTCTGGTTCTGCTGGCATGGGCGGTGCTGGGCTTGTTACCGGCGCAGGCAAATGCTGCAGACAAGATCAAGGCCGTCACGACCTTCACCGTGATCGCGGACATCGCGCGCAACGTGGCCGGTGATGCCGCCATTGTGGAATCCATCACCAAGCCCGGGGCAGAGATTCACGACTATCAGCCCACGCCGCAGGACATCGTGCGCGCCCAGGGTGCGGACCTGATCTTCTGGAATGGCTTCAACCTGGAGCGCTGGTTCGAGCGGTTCCTGCAGGATGTCGCCGGTGTCCCCAGTGTTGTTGTCTCCGACGGGGTGGCGCCGCTCTCCATCTACGAAGGGCCATATACGGGCAAACCAAACCCCCATGCCTGGATGTCCACGGAGAATGCGCTTGTGTACATCGAGAATATTCGCGCTGCGTTTGTCGAGATCGACCCGGCAAATGCGGAGACCTACACCCGGAATGCCGCAGCCTATGCGCAACAGGTCCGGTCCATACGGGCAGAGCTGGTCGAAAGCCTGCGCGATATTCCCGACGCAAAACGCTATCTGGTCACCAGTGAAGGGGCGTTCAGCTATCTCGCCAAGGACCTGAACATGCGGGAGGTCTATCTCTGGCCGATGAATGCCGATCAGCAGGGCACTCCACAGCAGGTGCGGCGCGTGATC
>JAURLR010000042.1 GCA_030831135.1 Alphaproteobacteria bacterium | reverse complement strand
TGTGACCCGGGATGTCCTCACGCCCCGCCCGGACAGCGAGACCCTGATCGAGGCCGTTCTCGAACAATTGCCTGATCGTACCGCACCAATTCGAATTCTGGACCTCGGTACCGGAACCGGTTGTCTGCTCCTCACCTTGCTGTCGGAATACGGTTCGGCAACCGGTGTCGGGATTGATGTTTCTCCGGCGGCCCTGCAGGTGGCCGCGCGGAACGGACAGAAGCTGGGACTGGATGCGCGGGTGGACTGGATGCTCGGCCAATGGGACACGCAGCTCGATGCGAATTTTGATGTGGTCATCTCGAACCCGCCCTATATCGAATCGGGTGCCCTCACCGCGCTGGATCGTGATGTGGTCGATTACGAGCCGCATCTCGCGCTTGATGGTGGAGCAGATGGTCTCGATGCCTATCGTGAAATCCTGACCCATATGGCCAACGTGCTGGCTGCCAATGGCCTGCTTGCATTCGAGATTGGCGAGGGTCAGGCGGACGCGATCACGGCCCTCGCATCGGGTGCGGGATTGAACCTGCGTGCCGCGCGTCAGGATTTGTCCAATATCCTGCGTGTTCTGGTTTTTGATCGGCCAACAAAAGCATGACGCCACGAAAAAAGTGCTTGGAAAACAAAAGCGCGCCGCATAGGGTGAGCAAGTCAGATTTAGCGCACGCCGCTTGTGGCGATCTCAATCCCTTAAGCTTTCTGCGAAAACTCTGAACTCCCGGATCCGAATTTTGAAGCCATCGACCCTTTCGGGCCGAAGTCTTCGGAAAGCGTATGGTCCCAGTCGGACTGAACGTGATCGGATGGGCGATAACCGTAATCAGTAACTCTGATAGACGGAAGCAATGCGACCAAACAATGCGAACAACAGGCGGTCCCGGGGCCGCGGCGGGCGTAAGCCCGGCAATTCCCGAAATCAGACCTTCGACAGCAATGGTCCTGGCGCGCGTGTGCGTGGGAATGCTTCGCAGATCTACGAGAAATACCAGCAACTCGCCCGTGATGCGGCGTCGAGCGGTGATCGCGTGGGCGCGGAGAATTTCCTTCAGCATGCCGAGCACTATTACCGTTTGATGATCGCCAGCGGTCCCAAGCCCGAACAGCGTAACAACGCCGACGGGTCGCAGGATGATTCGTCTGACGGGAACAGTGACGATTCCGATGGCGACTCCGGACAGGAGAGGGCCGCGTCATCGCGGAACGATTCGTTGGACGATGATTCGGGATCGGATGATCGTCGGGACTCTGATTCTGACGGTGCGGATGAGCATGCTGCCAAGCCGGCACCACGCAAACGCCGCGCGCGCAAACCGCGTGTGGAAGAAGCGTCTGCCGATAGCGAGAGCAGTGAGGAAGCAGAAGCTTCCCCGGCCTGAGTTCGACTAGTCTTTCAGCTGAAGTTGATCGCCGGCGCGGATTGTTCCGGTGCCCATGACCCGTGCGTAGACACCAAGCTCGGCATGACCCCAATGGCGCTGCAGGCTTGCGGGAATGTTCATGTCACGCAGGGCTGTCTCGGGGTTGACGTTTGTGGCTGCACAACGCCGGGTGCGCTTGACCACCTTCAGGCAGACATTTCCGATCGTGATCTCACGGTCGATCCAATCGAATTCGCTCCAGGGTGGCACCCCGTCAAAATAGATATTTCCACGAAACCGCAGCGGGTGGGTTGCGGTACGGGTCTGGGCGGCGAGCGCCTGAACGCTTTCGAGATTGATCAGCGAGAGGACCTTTGCGTCCAGATCGGAAAAGCTGTGGCCCTCTGCGCGTAGAAGGGTGGGATGGCCACTGATTTCCTCCGCGAGAAAATGCGCCAGAAATTCTTCCAGTTCCCGCCTGCCATCCGTGCGGGAAAGATCGGCAGAAAGCATCTCTTCGCCGTCTTTGTGCACCGATAGCAGTCCCGTTGCATCGCCATAGCAGGTGTCGAGTTCAGCAAGCCGTGCATCGCGAACCAGTGCAAGGAAGTTGGTCTTGGGCATCCAGGTCGGGTGCTTCACATCGAACACCACTCCCGGGCGGCCCAGCGCGAACATCCGGTCCCCGCGGAGGGTCTGGCCGGGTTGGAGATCGGCTTCCGGCAGCCTCTCGCCGGAGAACCCCTTAACCGGATAGCGATAAATACCGGTCACATTCATGGTCATGCGGTCCGCTCATGGCCGGTATGAAAAACCGACCCGATGTCTTGTGTTGCGAATTGGCCACACCATATCTGGAGAGTGACGATTCGCCTGCGCCAATGATGGTTTTGCTCCGCAAACAGCGGTTTGGAAATCAGGGCAGGAAAATATCGCACTCTTTAGGGGCGGATGCCGAACGCGGGTCCGCCATGACAGCCTGCCTCTTGCGAGGGGGTTTTTGAGGGAGAGACAGATGGACTTCGAGAAATTTACCGAGCGGGCACGCGGTTTTGTGCAGGTGGCACAGGATATCGCCCAACGCGAATCGCACCAGCGGCTTGTCCCCGAGCATTTGCTGAAAGCTCTGCTTGATGATGAGGAAGGTCTGTGCGCGAACCTGATTCGTGCCGCCGGCG
The DNA here is from genome assembly GCA_030831135.1 of Alphaproteobacteria bacterium. GTDB lineage: Bacteria > Pseudomonadota > Alphaproteobacteria > UBA6615 > UBA6615 > JABJAG01. The sequence continues at coordinate 1,438 of JAURLR010000042.1, read as the reverse complement.
GTGACGCGCGTCAGGCCGAGCAGGCCGTGGACCTTGCCTTGGGCAAGCAGCCCCGTGTCGAGGGTAGCGGGGCTTCTGGTCTCCACCTGGCACCAGAGACCGGGCGTCTTCTCACCTCGGCACAGGATATCGCAAAAAAGGCCGGCGACAGCTTCGTGACCGTGGAACGTCTGCTTCTGGCCCTTGCCATGGCTTCGGGTACGGATGCCGCAAAAATTCTAGCCGATGCAAAGGTCACTCCGCAGGGGCTGAACGAGGCGATCAATGCGATCCGCAAGGGACGTACGGCAGATTCCGCAACAGCGGAAAACGCCTATGAAGCCCTGAAAAAATATACCCGCGACCTGACCGAGGCTGCCGCGGAAGGCAAGCTCGACCCGGTGATCGGCCGTGACGAAGAAATTCGGCGGACCATCCAGGTTCTCTCCCGCCGCACCAAGAACAACCCGGTGCTGATCGGTGAACCCGGCGTTGGCAAGACGGCCATCGTTGAAGGTCTCGCGCTGCGCATCATCAATGGTGACGTGCCCGAAAGCCTGCGCAACAAGCGTCTGCTGTCCCTCGATATGGGCGCGCTGATCGCTGGTGCGAAGTTCCGGGGCGAGTTCGAGGAACGCCTGAAATCCGTGCTCGAGGAAGTTAGTGCGGCTGCCGGTGACATTGTCCTGTTCATCGATGAAATGCACACGATTGTCGGTGCAGGAGCAGCCGAAGGCTCCATGGACGCGTCCAACATGCTCAAGCCCGCCCTGGCGCGTGGTGAACTGCATTGTGTGGGTGCGACCACGCTCGACGAGTATCGCAAGCATGTGGAAAAGGATGCCGCGTTGGCACGGCGGTTCCAGCCGGTCTTCGTTTCGGAACCGACCGTGGCCGATACGATCTCGATCCTGCGTGGCCTGAAGGAGAAATACGAACTTCATCATGGGGTCCGCATCACCGATTCTGCGCTCGTGTCTGCGGCAACCCTGTCCAACCGCTACATCACGGATCGTTTTCTGCCTGACAAGGCCATTGATCTGGTCGATGAGGCCTCCGCGCGCCTGCGCATGGAGGTCGATTCCAAGCCAGAGGAGATCGACGAACTCGACCGCCGGATCATCCAGCTCAAGATCGAGCGGGAGGCCCTGAAGAAGGAAAGTGATTCAGCTTCCAAAGATCGACTTGTCGCGCTGGAAGAGGAACTCACCGGGCTCGAGTCACGGTCTGCAGATCTGACGTCGGTCTGGCAGGCAGAGAAGGAAAAGCTCGCCGGAACCCAGAAGATCAAGGAGCGGCTGGACGCAGCGCGTCAGGAGCTCGAACAGGTCCAGCGCGAGGGCAATCTGCAGCGTGCGGGTGAACTCGCTTACGGCCTGATCCCGGAGCTCGAACGTGCCATCACCGAAGCCGACGAAGCTCCGGACGGCAACATGCTGGAGGAAGAAGTCACCGATGC
>JAURLR010000041.1 GCA_030831135.1 Alphaproteobacteria bacterium | reverse complement strand
CAGATCGGCAATGACTGCGCTGGCGGTCGGCTCAGCGCCGGCGCCCTTACCGTAGTACATCGTGGGCCCGACTGCGTCCGCTTTGACCCAGACAGCGTTCATCGCCCCTTCGACATTGGCTAAAAGCCGCTTGGCAGGAATCAGCGTCGGATGCACCCGCAGCTCGATCCCGGCAAGCTTGCCGTCGATGACGCGTCGCCGGGTCATCGCGAGTAACTTGATCCGGTAACCGAGTTGCTCGGCATAACGGATGTCCTCGCTCTGAAGTCTGGTGATGCCCTCCACATAAGCCTTGTCGAACGACACCGGCGTTCCGAACGCGATGGCCGACAGAATGCTGGCCTTGTGCGCCGCATCGACCCCTTCGATATCGAAGGTCGGATCAGCTTCGGCGTAGCCCAGGCGCTGGGCTTCGCGCAGCACATCATCGAACGCCAGCCCCTTGTCGCGCATCTCGGAAAGGATGAAGTTGGTCGTCCCGTTGATGATGCCGGCGATCCATTCGATGCGGTTGGCTGTCAGCCCTTCGCGCACCGCCTTGATGATCGGAATACCCCCGGCAACCGCAGCCTCGAAAGCAACCATCACGCCCTTGCGCGATGCAGCGGCAAAGATTTCGGTTCCGTGAACAGCCAGCAGCGCTTTGTTCGCCGTCACCACATGCTTGCCGTTTTCGATGGCCTGCATCACGAGATCGCGCGCAAGCCCATAACCGCCGATCAGTTCGACAACGACATCAATCTGCGGATCACTGACCAACGCAAACACATCGTCATCAACATGCACCCGCGCTGCAACCGCGCCCTTTGCGCGCTCCGGGCTGCGGGTGGCGATGCGGGTGATCTCGATCAGACGCCCGGCGCGACGCGTGATTTCCTGCTGATTTCTTGAGAGCACCTCGAAGGTGCCCCCCCCCACGGTGCCCATGCCAAGAAGGCCGACGCGGACCGGTCCGAATTTTTCAACGCCCATCTGATCTGTTCTTCCTGTTCTTCTTGTTCGCAGTTTCGGCCGATGTGATCAAGCAGCAGCCTTCGGCATCAGGCCGTCCTTGCGGAACATCTCGCGGATACCGCGCACGGCCTGTCGGATGCGATGTTCGTTCTCGATCAGCGCGAATCGAACATGGTCGTCGCCGATTTCACCGAACCCGACGCCTGGTGAGACTGCGACCTTCGCGTCGTTCAGCAGTTTCTTGGCGAACTCCAGCGAGCCCATCGCCTTGTAGGGCTCGGGAATCTGCGCCCAGATGTACATCGACGCCTTCGGAATATCGACCATCCAGCCAGCCTCATGCAGGCCCTTGGCAAGCACATCACGCCGGCGCTGGTATTTCAGACGCACCTCTTCGACACAGTCCTGCGGGCCATCGAGGGCAGCAATTGCGGCGACCTGAATCGGCGTGAACGTGCCGTAATCGTGATAACTCTTGATGCGGGCCAGCGCTCCGACAAGCTCGCGATTGCCGACCATGAAGCCAATCCGCCAGCCGGCCATGTTGTAGCTCTTGCTCATCGTGAAGAACTCGACCGCGACTTCACGTGCACCCGGCACCTCGAGGATGGACGGGGCCCGGAAATCGTCATACACGATGTCGGCATAGGCAAGATCGTGAACCACGATGATGCTGTGCTTGCGCGCCAGCGCAACCACCTTCTCAAAGAACGGCAGATCAGCGCACATCGCGGTCGGGTTACTCGGAAAACCCAGGATCATCATCTTGGGTTTGGGCGTACTCTCCTCCACCGCACGCTCGAGTTCGTCATAGAAATCGACACCACGCACCATCGGGACCGAGCGAGTCTGTGCCCCGGCGATCACCGCACCGTAGATGTGGATCGGATAACTCGGATTGGGTACCAGCACGATATCGCCACGATCGAGCGTCGCGAGCATCATATGGGCCAACCCTTCCTTGGAGCCGATCGTGACAATGGCCTCGGTTTCGGGGTCGATATCAAGATCGTAGCGGCGCTTGTACCAGTCGGAGATTGCCTTGCGCAGCCGTGGAATCCCCTTGGAAACCGAATAACCGTGGGTGTGAGGCTTTTGAGAGGCCTCCACGAGCTTGTCGATGATGTGCTGTGGCGCAGAGCCGTCAGGGTCGCCCATGCTCATGTCGATGATGTCATCGCCACGACGGCGAGCCGCCATCTTGAGCTCGGCAGTGATGTTGAAAACGTAGGGCGGAAGACGCTTGATGCGTGAGAACTCGCGCGGCGAACTCATCTTGGGGCTCCGTGGCAGCCTGGACCGGGTGAAAGCACCCTGATCAGCCACCGGTTCTGTGCAGTGCAATAAACCCGTTAATGTAGCATTATCAGCCACTTAGAACATTCGATTTCGCACTGCCCATGAAGCTTCATTCCGACATCAATCCCGCGTTGAACACGGTCACCGGCTACGGCGACGACTATCTGGAAATCAATCGGCAGCGCTTCACCGGCGCCCTGCTGGTGCGCCCCGAGGGCGAGGTAATCTCCTGGTCGCCCCCTGGCTTTGACGAACTCGCACCAGAGCACTTTGCCGAACTGCTCGCGCTGGAGCCCGAACTGGTGATCCTGGGGACCGGCGCGCGACAACGCTTTCCGCATCCACGTCTGACAGCCCCGCTTGCACACGCCAGAATCGGCTTCGAGGTCATGGATACCCGCGCCGCCTGCCGGACCTACAACATTCTGATGAGCGAAGGTCGCAAGGTTTTGGCCGCGATGCTACCGGCCTGAAAAATCGCCGCTGGAGACCAAACCACCCGACCGCCAGGTCGCCGCCCAGCCCTGTGCTATCGTCTGATCACGTTTTTTCCCAGCAGGAGTTGCGACCGTGCCCGTCGAAGTCGGCAGCCAGATTCCGGACTTTACCGCCGCATCCACGGCAGGCGAGATCAGCCTGTCGTCGCTGCAGGGCAGCAAAGTCGTTCTATATTTTTACCCAAAGGACAATACCCCTGGCTGCACGACGCAGGGTGGGGATTTTCGTGATGCCCACCAGGCGTTTACCGACTCCGATACCGTCATCCTGGGTGTGTCCCGCGACAGTCTCCGGTCGCATGAGGGTTTCAAGAGCAAGCAGGGTTTTCCGTTCGAATTG
>JAURLR010000040.1 GCA_030831135.1 Alphaproteobacteria bacterium | reverse complement strand
CAAAGTTCGCAGGGTCAGTGCGACCTGAGCATCGGGGCCGAGTGCGGGATGGCAGCAGGTGAAGATCAGCCGAAGGCGTTCATCGGGGATCGGCTGATCGCTCTCGGATTCGTCGTCGATATCTTCCAGCCGCATCAGCAATTCGCGCTGATTGGCGTCATCGCGGGCGGTTGCAGAGCGGCGTATCCGGTCAATCGCGCGGCGCCGTGCAACCGTCAGCAACCATCCGGCACCGTTGGCGGGGGGACCATCCGTCCGCCACTGGACGAGGCCTTCGGAGAGCGCGTCCTGCAGGGCGTCCTCGGCAAGGTCAAAATCCCGGAACTGGCCGATCAGGACTGCGAGAACCCCGCCCGCGTCTTCCTGATAGACGCGGGCCAGGGCCTCATCCCTGTCGGTGAACTGTACCACCGGTCAGAGCACCACTAGGTCAGCGATAGAACCGGACGCACCTCGACCGTACCGGTCGCGGCGCCGGGGATTTGTGCGGCACAGGCAATGGCGTCATCCAGGTTTTCGCATTCCAGGATGTAATAGCCGCCAAGCTGTTCCTTGGTTTCCGAAAACGGGCCGTCCTTGAGGGTGGTTTTTCCGTCCCGGACGGACACGCAGGTTGCAGTGGTGGATGGCTGCAGGGCATCGCCTGCCTGGAAATGGCCCTGGGCGATCATGTCCTGAGTGAACTTGCCATAGGCCTGGAACAGGGCCGGGTCCGGGGCGACTTCTTCGTTGTAGATGAGTGCCATGAATTGCATCGGGCTTCTCCTTGGGGTCACGCGTTGTTGTGGATCGCGTTCCGCATGAACGACGATCTCACACAACTGTCGGGCGGGTTGACCCGAAATCGACATGGGGATGAAAAAAGTTTGAATGTAATTTCGGGTCGGAGGACCTCATGCTGAGCTTGTCGAAGTATGAGGTTGCACCCTCGCCCTTCGTCAGGCTCAGGGTGAGGGTGCAGATAGGTCTGGTGTTTCAGCACCCTAGCGGCTGCGGCGTTTGCGGCCGCCCTTGCCTGCGGCATTCTTCGGGCGGGCGGTCATGTTGGCCTTGGTGCGGGCGGCGCGCTGGGCGGCGAGCATGTCGCCGGGGGAATCGCCTTCGCGCCAGGGTGAGCCATCCAGATCGGCGCCCATGGCCATGAGTTCCTGGGCTTCGAGACGTTTGATCTCGTCGCGCAGGCGCGCGGCTTCCTCGAATTCCAGGTCGGCAGCGGCGGTCTGCATGCGCGCTTCGAGCTCGGCGATATAAGTCTGCAGATCCTTGCCGACGAGATGCGGTGTGGCGTCGTCGTCGATCTCGACGGTGACGCGGTCCCGCTCGAACACGCTGTGCAGGATGTCCGAGATATTGGAGCGGATCGACTCCGGCGTGATACCGTTTTCGAGATTGTAGGCCTGCTGCTTTTCGCGGCGGCGGGCCGTTTCATCGAGCGCGGCGGTCAGGCTCTTGGTCATCACATCGGCATAGAGGATCACCCGCCCGTCAACATTCCGGGCCGCCCGGCCGATGGTCTGCACCAGCGAGGTCCGGGAGCGGAGATAACCCTCCTTGTCGGCATCCAGAATCGCGACCAGCGCACATTCGGGAATGTCGAGGCCCTCGCGCAGCAGGTTGATGCCGATCAGGATGTCGAAGGCACCCAGGCGCAAATCCCGCAAAATCTCGATCCGCTCCAGGGTCTCGATATCCGAGTGCATGTAGCGCACCCGCAGACCCTGTTCGTGCATGTACTCGGTCAGGTCTTCCGACATCCGCTTGGTCAGGGTGGTCACCAGCACGCGGCTCCCCGCCGCCGTGACCTCCTTGCACTCGGCGATCAGGTCATCGACCTGGGTGCCGACCGGGCGGATGATGCAGACCGGATCGGTCAGGCCCGTGGGCCGCACAACCTGTTCGGCAAAGACGCCGCCTGTCTGCTCCATCTCCCAGTCGCCCGGGGTGGCCGAGACGTAAACCGTCTGCGGCCGCATGGCGTACCACTCCTCGAATTTGAGGGGACGGTTGTCGACGCAGGAGGGCAGGCGGAATCCGAACTCGGCCAGCGTGCCCTTGCGCGACAAGTCGCCCCGGAACATGCCGCCGACCTGGGGCACTGTGATGTGGGATTCGTCGACGAACAGCAGCGCGTCCTGCGGGAGATATTCGAACAATGTGGGCGGCGGATCGCCCGGGTTGCGACCGGTCAGGTGGCGGGAATAATTCTCGATCCCCGGGCAGACGCCGGTCGCCGCGATCATCTCCAGATCGAAGGTGGTGCGCTGCTCGATCCGCTGGGCTTCGAGCAGGCGGCCTTCGCTCTGCAGGACCTTGAGCTGGATATCGAGTTCGGCCTTGATGGTCTTGATCGCCTGCTGGAGCGAGGGCTTGGGCGTGATGTGATGGGAGTTGGCGAAAACCTTGATGGTTTCCAGATCGCCCATGCTTTCGCCGGTCAGCGGATCGAATTCCCGGATGGATTCGATCTCGTCGCCGAACAGGGACAGCCGCCAGGCCCGGTCTTCCAGATGGGCCGGGAAGATTTCGATGGTGTCGCCGCGTGCCCGCAACATGCCGCGATAGAAATTGGCGTCGTTGCGCTTGTATTGCAGCTCGGTCAGGTCGCGCAGGATCTGGGTGCGGTCCACCCGGTCGCCCACCGCGTAGGTCTTGGTCATCTTCAGATAGGATTCGGCGTCCCCGATACCGTAGATGCAGGAGACCGACGCGACGATGATCACATCGCGCCGCTCGAACAGGACGCGGGTGGCGGAATGGCGCATCCGGTCGATCTGCTCGTTGATCGAGGATTCCTTCTCGATATAGGTGTCCGAGCGCGGCACATAGGCTTCGGGCTGGTAATAGTCGTAATAGGAGACGAAATACTCGACCGCGTTGTTGGGGAAGAAGTTCTTCATCTCCCCGAACAATTGCGCGGCGAGCGTCTTGTTCGGCGCGAGGATCAGCGCCGGGCGGCCCGTCCGCTCGATCACATGGGCCATGGTGAAGGTCTTGCCCGAGCCGGTGACGCCGAGCAGCACCTGATCCTTCTCGCCCGCATCGAGGCCCGCAATCAGGTCTTCGACGGCTTTCGGCTGGTCGCCGGCGGGTTTGTAATCGGACACCAGTTCGAAGTTCGCGCGCGCATTGCCCGACGGGTGGTCATCGGTAAAGACCGGGCGCGGCAGTTCCTGCGCCATCGGCAGGTATTTCGCCTGAATTTCGGAGAGTTCAGCCATGGGGCTTTATATAGGGTGCGCGCCTGTGAAAAAGCGAGTCCCTGTCTGGTGCCTGATGCAAGCGCACGCGTCGCTCCCGCACAGGCGGAATTCAATTCTACGTACCGTCATGGCCGGACTTGATCCGGCCATCTCGTTTCCGGGACCATCCGGGATTGACCTAAATCAATGCAGCACGGCGTTCGGAAATTAGATTTTCTCCATCACTCAAGGAGAATTGTTAT
>JAURLR010000039.1 GCA_030831135.1 Alphaproteobacteria bacterium | reverse complement strand
CGGGCCGCAGGATTTCGTCATCATGGCGCTCAAGGCCCATTCATCAGCTGCTGTGGCCGATCAGATGGCACCGTTGTTCGGGCCGGAAACCGCGTTTGTCACCGCCCAGAATGGCGTCCCCTGGTGGTATTTCTACAAGCTCGAAGGTGCGTATGAAGGCACGCGGGTCAAATCCGTCGATCCCGCCCAGCGCCAGTGGGACCTGATCGGTCCCGAGCGGGCAATCGGCTGCGTGGTGTATCCGGCGGCCGAAATCGCCGAGCCCGGCGTGATCCACCATGCCTATGGCAACCGGTTCTCGATTGGTGAGCCGTCCGGCGAGAAGACCGAACGGGTGCAGGCGCTTTCCAAGCTGATGTCGGATGCCGGTTTGCGCGCGCCGGTGCGGCCCCGCATCCGGGACGATATGTGGGTCAAGATATGGGGCAATGTCTCGTTGAACCCGATCTCGGCCCTGACCGGGGGAACCCTGGCCGAGATGATCGATGATCCCGAAGTCTGCGGGGCGATCCGCGCGTCCATGCTCGAGGCCCAGCAGGTCGGCGAGGCGCTCGGCGTCAAGTTTGCCATCGATGTGGAAAAACGCATTGAAGGTGCCCGGGAGGTCGGGGACCACAAGACGTCAATGCTGCAGGACCTCGAGCTCGGCCGTCCGATGGAAATCGACGCGCTGGTTGCGTCCGTCCAGGAACTCGGCCGTATCGTTGGCGTGGCGACACCGACCATCGACACGGTGCTCGCGTTCGTCAAACAGCGCGCACGGCTTGCAGGCTGTTACGACGGCTGACGTGCTGCGCGGCGCTTTGACAGTGCCGAGAGCAGGGGTGCGGCCAACGCGAAGAACACCAGGATCACCACCAGAACCATGAAGGCGTTGCGGATGCCGGCATCGCGGATGATCGGCTGCGCAACAAAGGGCCAGACGAACTGCCCCAGATAGATGGCGGTGGTCAGTCCGCCGATCACGCGGGCACGCAGGCGCGGGTCGGTCAGGCCCATCAGCCAGGTGCTCGAATTGGCGTACATCTGGCTCATGCCCACCCCGAACGCAAAAAGTGCGATCAGGACCATCACGAGACTGTCTGCAATGGCCAGAAGTGCGTAGCCGATGGCCAGCCCACCGGCGATGAAGGTGTAGATCCAGGCGTTCGACAGGCGCGCGCGGAACTTCGGGAAAAGCGGACCGCACAGGGCCATCAGGGCGAGTGGCCAGGCGATCGCATATCCGGCGATGCTGGCCTGGGTGACCCCGATCTCCACCAGCAGGAATGGCAGGTTCAGGGGCATCTGCAGGAACACCCCGCCGGTTGCCGCCACCATCAGGTAGATGGCAAACAGCGCCAACCAAGGCGTGCGCAAGGGTGCGGGCGCTCCTGCGACAGAATCCGGCCTGGCCGATTGTCTTTGCGGTTCGGTGATGGTCGCAATCAGGCTGGGCAGGAAGGCCAGACCCACGACGTACAGAAGAAATGGCGCGCGCCAGTGCATGTCGGACATGATGCCGCCAAGCAGGACAAACAACACGCCCCCGGCGGCTGTCGAAGCCGCATAGGTTGCCAAGGCTCTCCGCCGGGCCGGGATGTCCTCGTAGTAGTCAGCGAGGAGCGTGGGGGCGAGGGTGAACAGGATACCCATGGCAAGACCGAGCGCGATGCGCGAGCCCAGAATGGCATGGAGATCGTTCAGCAGAACGGGAAGCACACCGGCGGCGGCATACAGCACCAGCGCCGCGACCAGCAGAGGCTTGCGTCCAAGCCGGTCGGCAACGGTACCGACCACCGGTCCGGCAAGCGCCAGCAACAAGGTCGGGATCGAGACGACCAGCCGGGCCAGCAGGTCAATATCCGGCACACCCGCGAAATGCTGCGACATCTCGGGCAGGGATGGGGCCACGGCGGCAATCGACATGGCCGAGATACCGCCACAGCCATAAAGCGTGATGTCCCGGACGCGCCGGCGGGCGTTGCTGATCGGCGGCGGGGATGCCGGGACGCTGGTCATGGGGAGGCCTTGGGGCGCAGGTGAGCCGAAACGGTATCGACCGGCAACTAGACGCTGGCGAATACCGCGTCAACTACCGCTTCGGTTCGCACGCCCACACCCATGCCTTCGCTCTGGTAGTTCGAGACAAAACACATGGCGAGGTTCCGCGCGGGATCGGCAATTGCCCGCGCACCGCCCGACCCCAGATGCCCGAAGGCTTCGGGGTTCGGACCCATCGGAGCGAATTTCGGGGTATTTTTCCAATATCCCATGGACATGCGCATGTGCCGCCCGGCCATGCCGTCTGCGGCCTCGTCCCATTGCAGGCTTGTTGCCCGTTCCACCGCCGCACGGGAGAGAATACGGGTCCCGTCGATCTCGCCCCCATTGGCCAGCGCGGCATAGATGCGGGCCATGCCGCGCGCTTCCCCGAAACCCCCGAAGGACGGGATTCCTGACTGCCGGAACTCGCGGCTGTTCTGCGCCTGGGTGCCAAAGGGAACCGGCATGGGCTTCCAGGCGCGGGCGAGATTGGACTGGCCGTCACCGCCCTCCTTGAGCATGGCGTTGCCGACCTTGTTGGGGGTCAGCTCCGCAACCCGGTCGAGGTCGGCTTCGCGCACTCCGATCTGGTAGTCGGCGCCCAGCGGCTCACAGACATTTTCACGCAGAAATTTCTGGATAGGGATTCCGGTCACGCGGCGCACGACTTCACCGAGCAGGTAACCGATATTGACCGTGTTGTAGGCGCCCTTGCTTCCGGGCGGCCAGGCCGGCGCCTGCTGTTCGAGCACCTTGATCATGCGCTCATAGTCATAGAGATTACCGGGTTCTGCCGCATCGGCGAAGCAGACGCCGCAATTGTGGGACAGGATGTGCCGGACTTTCACGTCTTCCTTGCCGGCCTGGGCAAATTCGGGCCAGTAGGCGGCGACCGGGGCTTCCAGGTCAATCTGGCCACGGTCGGCAAGAATATGGACGCAGGTGGCACACATGCTCTTGGCGAGCGAGTACATGATGCAGAGCGTGTCTTCGCGCCAGGGCACCCTGCGCGCGGTGTCCATATACCCCGCCCACAGATCCACGACCTTTTCGCCGCCGTGATAGACGGCAACGGCGGTGCCGATTTCCTCGAACTCGGTGAAGTTGCGGGCCAGCGCGTCACGAACGGCTGCAAATTTCGGCGCGCATTCGCCGTGAATCTCGATGCTCATGTCCTGCCTCCGGAGTTTCCGGCAAAGTATGTGCCGTAGCGCAGGGCAAGGCAATCTGGGCTGCCGGGTCTGAACCTGTGCTCAGCGCGGGCGGTCGCCGCGAATCTTCAGGAACATGATCGTACCGGTCAGAAACAGGGTGACGGCATTGGCGAGAATGAGCGGCAGCGAGCCCAGTGCCAGACCATAGATCAGCCAGAGCACGATCCCCGTGTTCAGGATCAGGAACATGCCCAGCGACACATCGCGCGTCGATCCGCTGCGCCAGGATTTTATGACCTGTGGCAGGAAGGCGATGGTGGTGAGCACCGCCGCCACCCCGCCAATGGCGTCGGGGTGAATGAAATCCAGCATGGTCGGGTTCCTGTCCTAACGGACGCAGAAGGGTTGCATCGCAACGGCGAGGTCGAGCAGGGCTTCGTCTCCGCCCGGCCAGCCGATGAAGGACAGCCCCGCCGGGCAGCCTTCCACATTGGCGGCGGGAATGGTGATCTGCGGCAGACCGGTATGGCCGGCGATGCAGGTCAGCGCCATGGTGTTGGCCCGGAAAAACTCGAGGTCCTCGGCCGGTGCATCGGTTTTCGGTGCGATCACCGGAGCGGTCGGAAGACACAGGATGGTGTCCGGGGTGGCCAGTGAGAAGACACGCTCGCGGACCCGCTGCCGGACTTCTTTTGCGGCCTGAATCTCTTCGGGCGCGATGGCGTCGGCCATGGCGAAGCGTTCGCGAATGCCCGGACCGAGATCGGGGTTGTGCTCGCGAACCCAGGGGCCGTTTGTCTGCGCGACTTCGCCGCCCTGCAAGATCCGGAATGCGTCCCACCAGATTTCCAGCGTATCGTCGCCGGCGATCTGAACCGGTTCGGCTGCTGGCAGAACACGCGCCGCCGCGCCGATCACGGCTTGGATCGCATCGGCCACCATCGGGTCGGTGCGTTCGAAGGTATCGGTGAGAACCAGCATCCGTTTGGGGGTGCCGGGCGCGGTTGCGCTGTCGAGCAGGACCGTACCGATCTTGCGGAACAATTCGGCATCATTTGCAAACCAGCCTGCAGTGTCGAAGGAGGGCGCCATCCCGTGGGCATGGGAAAGGTCCACCCGGCCAAGGCTGGGCCGTATGCCATAGGTTCCGCAGAACGAACCGGGGATCCGGACCGAGCCACCAGTGTCCGAGCCCAATGCGAAATCACAGAGTTCGGCGGCCATGGCGGCAGCTGAACCGGAGGATGATCCACCGGGCATGCGTCCGGGTGCCCGCGCATTCACGGGTGTGCCGTAATGGGCATTCGCACCGGTCAGGCTGTAGTAGAACTCGTCACAGACCGTAATGCCGACAATATCGGCCCCCGCGTCGAGCAGTTTCTGAACGGTCGGGGCGGTTGTGGTCTGTTCGCTCGACCAGGCCAGATAGTCCGGGCTGCCGTTTGAAATCTTGCGTCCTGCAATATGGTACTGGTCCTTCACCACAAAGGTCTTGCCCGCGAGCGGACCTTTCCCCGAACCCGTGATGGGTTCCGTGATCGTGTGCGGCATGAACGCGCCAACGGGATCGGCGGGGATTTTCGGTTCGGTCATCGGGGTTTTCCTTGTTTCAGGCTTCGATACGCGCCGCGTGAGCGGTTGGTGAGTGAGGCCGCACCCGGGTTGAATCCGGGATGCGGCCAGACACGACTACTTCTTTTTCTTGCTGCCCGATTTTGCCTTGCGCGGCTTGGGGGCGGGCCGTTCGGCGTTGAACCAGTCAAGGATCTGCTCGCCATCCCAGCACACCACGCCCGGATGGGAGAGGATGTGCTCGAAGGTTTCCCGGACATACTTGATCCGGTGGGGGGAGCCCGAAAGATAGGGGTGCATGGCGACAGCCATGATGCGGGTGTGCTCGTGGCTTTCGGCATAGATCGTCTCGAAATAATCGAGCGACCGGTTCTTGAAGACCTCGGACGGGTGATGCTGGATCGCCATCATCACGATGTCATGGAGTTCGTAGTTGTAGGGCAGGGCAACCATCGGCTTGCCGCTGGTGGTTTTCAGCCGCACCGGCTGGTCGTCCAGAACCCAGTCCCCGATATACTCGACGCCCGCTTCGGCCAGATGGTCGATCGTCTGATAGGTCTGGGTCAGGCCCGGGCCGAACCAGCCGCGCGGGGTCTTGCCGCAGAAGTCGCCAATGATCTTGAGCGACTTGTCGATGACCGCGCGCTCGTCTTTGAGCTTGTGCATGGGCATCTGTTCATAGGAATGGGCATTGAATTCCCATCCCGCATCCAGCACCGCTTCGGCGGCGCGCGGATAATCCTCGATGGTCCGCGCGTTCAGGGTAACCGTCGGGCGGACACCCAGATCGTCGAGCATGGACTTGATGCGCCAGAAGCCGACCCGCATGCCGTATTCGTGCCAGCTCCAGTTCGGATGATCGGGAATCATCGGGATTCCCTGGGGCGGCGGGATGACCATGCGCGCCATGGCCCGCACGATATCCCAGACTTCCAGAGCCAGAATCGGCCAGAGAACCATCTTGGCTCCATCGGGAAGGACCAGCGGCTTGCGGTCGGTGATTGGTTCAAATGTCAGGCGGTCGCCCGGCATCATGCCTTTCATGCTCTCTCTCCATTTTTTTGGGCCCTTGTTTTCACAAGGCGCACGTTCTTTCATGGGCCGCACTATACTGTTGCGCCAAGACAGACAAAAGACGCTGGCCGGGCCAGCAAACAAATTCTGGGGATGTTCATGAGTGAAGCCACTACCAGTGATGGCGAAGTTGTTCTGGTCCAGCGTGAGGGGGATATTGCCACCGTCGTGCTGAACCGGCCCGAGAAGCTCAATGCGCTGAACAAGGCGATGTGGGCACGGATCGGGACGGTGATGCATGATCTCAGTCTCGATGAATCCGTGCGATGTGTTGTGCTGCGTGGTGCGGGCGACAAGGCGATGGGGCCGGGCGCGGATATCTCCGAGTTCGAAACCGAACGGTCCAATTCGATCCAGGCGGCCGAATATGGCGGGCTGATGCACAACGCGATGCATGCGATCCGCGATTGTCCGCACCCGGTGATTGCCCTGATCAAGGGGTTGTGCGTCGGGGGCGCGCTGGAAATCGCGTTGATGTGCGACTTGCGCATCTGCGGTGAAGGTTCGCGTTTCGGTGTGCCGATCAACCGCCTCGGGCTGGTGATGGCGTACCCTGAGGTCGAAGCGCTGGTCGGGCTGGTGGGGCGGTCGGTTGCACTGGAAATTCTCTATGAGGCGCGGGTGTTTGGTGCCGCAGAAGCAAAGGAGAAAGGTCTGGTGAACCGGGTCGTGGCGGATGACGCGGTCGAGGAAGAAACCTATAAAACCGCACGCCGCATCGCCGATGGGGCACCGCTGGTCAATCGCTGGCACAAGAAGTTTGTGGATCGGGTGCTGGCCGGTGGGCCGCCCCTGAGTGAGGTCGAGCAGGCCGAAGGCTTTGCCTGTTTCGACACCGAGGATTTCAACACCGGGTTCCGGGCCTTTCTGGCCAAGGAAAAACCCGAGTTCGAGGGACGCTAAGGAACACGTGCCTCATGCTGAGCTTGTCGAAGTTTGAGGTTCCACATCCTCTTCTTCGACAAGCGCAGGATGAGGATGTGATCAGAATCAGAGGGACGAGACTATGACGAATGCGAACACCGGCCTGCTGCACGGCCTCAAGGTTATCGAGATGAGCCACATCATGGCAGCCCCGACCTGCGGGCAGATGCTCGCGGATATGGGGGCCGATGTCATCAAGGTCGAGCGCGTGCCCGGCGGGGATGACACGCGGCGGTTCGGGGAAAGCACGGACGGGGATTCGGCTGCTTTTGCGATGATGAACCGGAACAAGCGCGGTCTGGCTGTGAACACCAAGTCCGAGGAGGGCCGGGCAGCGCTGCACAGGATCATCGCCCAGGCCGATGTCTTCATCGAGAACTACCGCAAGGGGGCGATGGAGCATTTCGGAATCGGCTGGGAGGAGATGCACAAGGTCAATCCGCGCCTGATCTATTGTTCGGTGTCCGGCTTTGGCCGCACCGGCCCCTATGCCGAACGCGGCGGGTTCGACCTGATCACGCAAGGCATGTCGGGCATCATGAGCATCACCGGGGAGGCGCCGGGGCGCCCGCCGATCAAGGTCGGCGCGCCGATCACGGACATCACGGCGGGTATCCTCTCGGCGACCGGGATTCTGGGGGCGGTGGTCAGCCGATATGAAACCGGACAGGGCCAGTATGTGGATTCCTCGCTTTATGAAGCCGGGATCCTGCACACCTTCTGGCAGACCGCGATTTATCATGCGACCGGTGAAATACCCCAGCCCATGGGGTCGGCCCATCCGCTCTCGGCGCCCTATCAGGCCTTCCCGACCAAGGACACCTCGCTGGTCGTCGGCGCAGCCAACCAGAGCACCTGGCTGAAATTCGTCGAAGCTATCGAGTCACCCCATCTGGCCGAAGACCCGCGCTTCGAGACCAGCAATTCGCGGATGACCAATCTGGACGCACTGGTCGAGACGCTGACCGAAATCCTCAGCCATCGCACCACAGCCGCGTGGCTCGAGAAACTGGAAGCCGCCGGCGTGCCGGCCGGCCCGGTCTATGACGTCAAGGAAATGTCCGAAGATCCGCACACCATTGCCCGCGGCATGATCGCAAAAGTACCGGCGGGCACGGGTGGGGAGCACAGCGTGATTGCCCATCCGGTCAAATATTCGGCCGATCCGACCTCGATCCGGCGCGGCGCACCGCTTCTGGGAGAGCACTCCCGCGAGGTTCTGGCCGAGTTCGGCTTCGCTGCGGACGAGATCGAAGGGTTGATTGGGTCGGGTGCAATCGTGGAACCGGCGGTGGCGGCAAAAGCGG
>JAURLR010000038.1 GCA_030831135.1 Alphaproteobacteria bacterium | reverse complement strand
TGAAGGAGTACATGATCGCCTTCCTCGTCCTCGAGACGATGATGATCGGCACCTTTGCGGCCCTCGACTTCGTGATGTTCTACATCTTCTTCGAAGCCGTGCTGATCCCGATGTTCATCATCATCGGTGTCTGGGGTGGGCCGCGCCGGGTCTACTCGGCGTTCAAGTTCTTCCTGTACACGCTGGCCGGATCCGTTCTGCTGCTGGCGGCCCTCCTGACGCTCTATTTCGAAGTCGGGACAACCGACATTCCGACGCTGATCGCCTATGCCGTCCCGCCGGAGATGCAGACATGGCTGTGGCTGGCGTTCTTCGCCTCCTTCGCGGTCAAGATGCCGATGTGGCCGGTCCACACCTGGCTGCCCGACGCCCATGTTGAGGCGCCGACAGCGGGTTCGGTGATTCTGGCCGGTGTCCTGCTGAAAATGGGTGGCTATGGTTTCCTGCGGTTCTCGCTGCCCATGCTGCCGGTGGCCTCGGAATTGTTCGTACCGCTGGTCTATACGCTTTCGGTGATTGCGATCATCTACACCTCGCTGGTGGCCCTGGCGCAGGAAGACATGAAGAAGCTGATCGCGTATTCGTCTGTGGCGCATATGGGCTTTGTCACCATCGGTATTTTCACCGCGACCCAGCAGGGGATCGATGGTGCGCTCTTCCAGATGCTGAGCCACGGGGTTATCTCTGCTGCGCTCTTCCTGTGCGTCGGCGTCATTTACGACCGGGAACACAGCCGCGAAATCTCTCATTACGGCGGTCTGGTCCAGCGCATGCCGCGCTATGCTTTCGTCTTCATGGTGTTCATGCTTGGCTCGATCGGACTGCCAGGAACAAGCGGGTTCGTGGGCGAATTCCTGATTCTGATTGGCGCATTCCAGGACAACACCTGGGTGGCGTTCTTCGCGTCGACCGGGGTCATTCTGGGTGCGGCCTATATGCTCTACCTCTACCGGCGTGTCGTCTTCGGCAAGCTGGACAAGGAACATCTCAAGCAGATCGTCGATCTCGAACCGCGCGAAATTGCGATTTTCGCGCCGCTTGTCGTGCTCGTGATCTGGATGGGGATATGGCCCGATCCGTTCCTGAGTGTGTTTGACGCAACCGTATCCAACCTGTTGCAGAATTATCAATCGGCGCTCGCAGTGGGCGATCCGCTGAACGTGGCCGGACGCTAGGCGAGGGGACAGACCATGAATATCGTTACCGATATCGCCGTCATCCGGCCTGAACTCTTTGTCGCGGTTGCCGGCATGGTCATGCTGATGTTCGGTGCCTTCCGGGGAGAGAGTTCTGCCCGGTTCATGTACTGGCTCGCCATCGGCGTTTTTGTTGTCGCCGGTGTTCTGGTTCTCGCCGGCCCGACGGGGGCCTCGGTCGCCTTCAACGCCCAGTTTGTCGTCGATGACTTCGCCGTTTTTGCGAAAATCCTGTTGCTGGTCGGAGCGGCGCTGGCGCTTGTTCTGGCGATGCCGTTCAACCTGCGGGAAGGGATCGACCAGTTCGAGTTTCCGATCCTGATCGTCTTTGCCGTTCTCGGCATGATGATGATGGTCTCGGCCAACGACCTGATGTCGCTCTATTTGGGTATCGAGTTGCAAAGCCTCGCGCTTTACGTGGTCGCCGCGATCCGTCGCGATACGCTGCGCTCGTCGGAAGCCGGTCTCAAATACTTCGTTCTGGGCGCATTGAGCTCGGGCATCCTGCTCTATGGCATGACGCTGGTTTACGGTTTTGCGGGCACCACCAATTTCGTCGAGCTCGCGCAGATCTTTGAAGCCGACGGGGAGGCTTCAATCGGCGTGATCGTCGGTCTTGTCTTCATCGCGTCCGGGCTGGCCTTCAAGGTCTCTGCAGTGCCGTTTCACATGTGGACGCCCGATGTTTACGAAGGTGCGCCGACGCCGGTCACCGCGTTCTTTGCCGTGGCACCGAAAATTGCGGCCATGGTCTTGTTCGTACGCGTGATGCTGGAACCTTTTGGTCCGCTGGTCCTGGAATGGCAGCAGGTCATCTGGTTCATCTCGCTGGCCTCGATGATTCTTGGCTCCTTTGCCGCCATCGTGCAGACCAATATCAAGCGCCTTATGGCTTACAGCTCCATCGGTCATATGGGCTTCGTCCTTGTCGGTCTTGCAGCCGGTAATGAACAGGGGGTGACCGGTATCCTGGTCTATCTGACCATCTATCTGTTCATGAATATCGGTACCTTCGCCTGCATTCTCGCGATGCGTCGGGCCGGTCGCATGGTCGAGGATATCGATTCCCTCGCAGGCCTGAGCAAGACCAACCCGATGATGGCGCTGGCACTGGCGATATTCATGTTCTCCATGGCGGGTATTCCGCCGTTGGGCGGTTTCTTCGCCAAGCTTTTTGTCTTCCGGGCCGCAATTGATGCGGGGCTTTATGTGCTGGCCGTCGCGGGCCTGCTGACCAGTGTCGTTGGCGCGTTCTACTATCTGCGGATCGTCAAGGTGATGTACTTCGACGAGGCTGCGGAGCCCTTTGACAAGAATTACGGTCGGGAAATCGGGGTTCTGGTTACCGTGACGGCTCTGGTGACGGCCTTCTTCTTCATTGGTCTGGCGCCGGTTCTCTCGGGTGCTGAAGCGGCGGCGGCGGTGCTGTTCGCAGTATGATGCGACACCCCAAGGTGCCTGATGGGTGCCATCTGATTGCCCATGAAACGATTGGCAGCACCAACGCCGAAGCCCGGAAACGGGCCGAGCATGGTGCGGTTGATCGAACCGTGATCTGGGCCAGTGAACAGACAGCCGGACGCGGCCGCCATGGTCGTGACTGGTCGTCACCACCAGGTAATCTCTACCTTTCCGTTGTGTGTCGTCCCGATTGCGCAGTTTCTCAGGCACCGCAACTCGGCTTTGTGGTCGGTGTGGCCATGGCGGGTGCCATCCGCGCGTTGTCTGACATCCCGGTTGTTCTGAAATGGCCCAATGATTTGCTCGTGGATGGCCGGAAGGTGTCGGGATTGCTGCTTGAAAGCGCCGATGATGGTCACGGGCGTGTGGCCTGGGTGGTTGCGGGTATCGGCGTGAATGTTGAATCCCATCCCGAAACCCTTGCCGATACCACCGATCTTCGTACCTTGGGTGCGGAATTTTCGGTGGAAGATCTCATCGAAGTGTTTCTGCCGCGTCTGTTCGACTTGCAGGATGCGTGGTCTCGTGACGGCTTCGCACCGATCCGCGAACAGTGGAATGAGCACGCGTTATCTTTCGGGACAGCGATCACGGTGAAGATGCCCGATGGGGTGATCAGCGGTCATTTCGAGGGGATCGATGCCGCGGGCAACATGGCGGTGCGTCATGATGGACGCCTTGTCCACGTTGCGGCCGGGGATGTTTTCCCGCTAAGCAGTCCCGCAACAGGAGTCTCATGATGCTGCTTGCCATCGATTGTGGAAATACCAATACCGTTTTCGCCGTCTTTGACGGTGAGGTTCAGCGTGGGAAATGGCGTATTTCAACCCAGGCGCAGCGCACCTCAGATGAATATGCGGTCTGGCTGACCCAGCTGATGTCCCTGAAGGGACTGAAGGTGGCTGACATCCGTTCCGCGATTGTCACAACCGTGGTTCCCGGCACCCGGCGCAATCTCACGAACCTGCTGGAATCCCATTTTGGGGTCACTCCCCATGTCGTGCGCGATGCGAATGTGGATCTGGGGATCAAGGTGATGATCGAACGTCCCGAGCAAGCCGGCGCCGACCGGCTGGTCGCTGCGGTTGGTGCGCATCTGCGTTACGCCGGAGACCTGATCGTGATCGACTTCGGCACAGCGACGACTTTCGACGTGATTGATTCAGACGGTCATTTCCGGGGCGGCGTTATTGCGCCCGGCATCAACCTCTCCGTCGAGGCGCTTTACACCGCCGGCGCGCTCCTGCCGCGTGTCAACATCGAGAGGCCGCAGAAGGTCATCGGTGGCGCGACGGTGCCGGCCATGCAGTCCGGTATCTTCTGGGGCTACGTCTCGATGATCGAGGGCATGGTGCCGCGCATCGTCAAGGAATACGGCAAACCCATGAAAGTCATTGCGACCGGTGGCCTTGCGTCACTTTTCGCCGATGTAACCGATATAATCGACGCTACCGAGCCTGATCTCACATTGATCGGACTTCGGGAAGTCGCCCGCCGTAACGGCATCGCCTGCAGATTGGTATCCCCATGTCATTAGTTCCCGGTTCAGACGAAGTTCTGTTCGTTCCCCTTGGCGGTACGGGTGAGATCGGCATGAACCTGAATGTCTACGGACATGATGGAAAATGGTTGATTGTCGATTGCGGGGTGACCTTCGGTGACCCGTCATTGCCGGGCATCGATGTGATGATGGCCGATCCGACCTTTATCGAGGAGCGGCGCAAGAACCTGGTGGGGATTCTGATCACCCATGCCCATGAGGATCATGTGGGTGCGGTCGCGCATCTCTGGCCCCGGCTCAAATGCCCGGTATACGCCACCCCGTTTACGGCGAAAATCCTGCGCCGGAAGCTCGAGGAGGCGGGGATTGCGGGCAAGGTCCCGGTTCATGAAGTTCCGATTGGCGGGTCCATCTCGCTCGCCCCGTTCGAGATATCCCTGATCACGACGACCCATTCGATTCCCGAGCCCAGTTGTGTGGTTTTGCGCACGGGCGCTGGCACGATCTTTCACACCGGCGACTGGAAGCTTGATCCCGATCCGGTGATCGGTGAGATCACCGATGAAGGCGCGTTGCAGGCAGTCGGCGATGGCGGTGTACTCGCGATGATCGGGGATTCGACCAATGCGCCCGTCGAGGGCCATAGCGGCTCGGAGGCCGCCGTCCGGGAAAGCCTGATGGAACTGGTCGGCACATTGGAAAAACGCGTCGTGTTTGCATGCTTTGCAAGCAATGTGGCCCGGGTGCAGACGCTTGCCGAAGTCGCGCATGCCCATGGCCGAGCTGTGGGGCTGGTCGGGCGGTCACTCTGGACCATGACCGAGGCGGCACGTGCCACGGGCTACCTCAAGGATCTGCCACCCTTCCTGCGCGAAGAGGAAGCCATGCAGTTGCCGCGTGACCATGTGCTGATGATCTGTACGGGAAGTCAGGGGGAGTCCCGGGCGGCCCTGCCGCGAATTGCGCGGGGCGACCACCCGAATGTGACGTTCGAGGCCGGGGATACGGTCATTTTCTCGTCACGCATCATTCCCGGAAACGAAAAGCCCATCGGGCAGTTGCAGGGGCTTCTCAAGTCCCGCGGCGTGAATGTGATGACCGAGCGCGACCACTTCGTGCATGTGTCCGGTCATCCCGCGCGTGAGGAACTGCGCCAGATGTATGGCTGGATCCGCCCGCAGATCGCAGTGCCCGTCCATGGCGAACCGCACCATCTTGAGTCCCATGCGGAACTGGCCCGTGAATGCGGCGTCAAACACACACCGGTGATCTACAACGGCGATGTCCTGCGCCTGCACCCGGGCGGGCCCGAGATTTGCGGGCAGGTCCAGTCCGGACGTCTTGCCCTGGATGGCACGGACCTGATCCGCATAAACGACCCCAGCCTGCGCGAACGCGCCCATATGCTCTGGAACGGTTCGGCTGTGATGACAATCGTGCTCGATCACCGCAACCGGACGGTCGGGGAACCGCAACTCTCCGCACCGGGCTTGTTGGGGGAAAGCGACGACGATTATGATCTGATGGATGATGTGATTGATGACGCGCTTGATGCACTGGCCGGGATCAACATGAAGCAGCGCAACGATGATGATGCGGTGATCGAGAAGCTTCGGCGTGCCGTGCGCAAGAGTTTCCGGACCCGGCGCGGAAAAAGCCCGACCACGGATGTACATCTCGTGCGGCTGGACGGCTAGAGGGAGAACCAGCGTGATCGGACGTTTGAACCATGTGGCGATCGTTGTGCCTGATCTGGCTGCGGCAACGGCGGTTTATGCCGAGACATTGGGGGCCAAAGTCTCGGCCCCGCTCGATCTGCCCGATCATGGCGTGACAACCGTTTTCGTGGAACTGCCGAACACCAAGATCGAACTTCTCCATCCTTTGGATGAGAGTTCCCCGATTGCCGGATTTCTGGCAAAAAATCCCTCCGGCGGCATGCACCATGTCTGTTACGAGGTCGACGACATCTATGCAGCCCGCGACCAACTCAAGGCGCAGGGCGCACGGGTGCTGGGGGATGGTGAGCCCAAACCCGGCGCGCATGGCAAGCCGGTGCTGTTCCTGCACCCCAAGGATTTTGCCGGAACTCTTGTTGAACTCGAACAGGTCTGATCTGCCATGAACCCGGTCACAGGCATCGTCGTCTTTATCATTATCTGGTGGGTTGTGCTGTTCATGGTTCTGCCCTGGGGCGTGAGCCGCACCGCGAACCCGGAAGCCGGCCATGACCATGGCGCACCTGCGCGTCCGATGGTCTTCCGCAAGATATTGGCAACCACGGGAATCACGCTGCTGCTCTGGGTGATCTTCTATGTGGTCGTCACCCAGTCGAGTATTTCGCTGCACGATCTGGCCGACCGCTTTGCCAGCTAAACTCCAAAGAACCCGGCAATCGCCGCCAGCAGAACAACCAGCCAGGATGGTGCCTTCCACATGGAAAGCAGCACCGCTGCGATGACGACGGTGGCAAAGTCGGAGACATCTTCAACGGTGGACGTCCAGACCGGCGTGTAAAGAACAGCCAGAAGCAAACCAACCACGGCTGCGTTCACCCCACTCAGCGCGGATCGAATACGCGCCCGGGACCGCAGGGCATCCCAATAGGGCAGGGCCGCACCCAATAGCAGGAAGGATGGCAGGAAGACCGCGACAATCGCGATCAGTCCGCCGGTCCAGCCGCCCAGATACCCGTCGCCAGGGTTGATCACATTTCCCAGATACCCGGTCAGGGCGAACATCGGTCCCGGAATGGCCTGCGCCGCGCCATAGCCGGCGAGAAACACATCCGTGGACATCCAGCCGGTTGGCACCAGTTCCGCTTCAAGCAGGGGCAGAACCACGTGCCCGCCACCAAAGACCAGCGAGCCGACCCGATAGAAGCTCGCAAAGGCATCCAGATTGCCCGACGCCACCGACTTGGCTAGGACGGGCAGGCCGAAGAGGAGAACGAGGAAGGCGATAAAGAGGGAAGCACCGACCAGCTTCCCGCCCGTCCGCGTGGCTGGCATGTCGATGCTGGACGGCGCTTCACGGATCAGCAGCGCGCCGGCCATGGCGGCCACCGCG
>JAURLR010000037.1 GCA_030831135.1 Alphaproteobacteria bacterium | reverse complement strand
TACGAGCCTGACCTTGCCCGACAAGCACATCAACCTGCCGTAACTTGGAGACTATCTCTTCGGGTTTGTGTCGTTTCGTTGCCATCCTTGATCCTCCGTTCACTAAAATACACGGTGGACCAATTCAATGGGGGTGGATCAAAAACCTGATGGAAATCGTCCCGTCCGATGAGGCGCTGATGGTTGAAGTGAAGGTTGAGGCCCGTGACATCGGATATCTGGCACCGGGACAGGCGGCTGATGTTTCCGTCACCGGCTTTGATGTCTCTCGCTACGGCACGCTTCCCGGACGCCTGGAATGGGTTTCGGCCACGAGCAATTCCGACGAACAGGGACGTATCTTCTATGCGGCGCGTGTTTCCCTGGAGGATACCGAGATGTCCAACGCGTTTGACCGCCGGCGCGTGATGCCCGGAATGGCTGTTCAGGCCAGCATCAACACGGGAAGCCAGTCGCTGCTGAGTTTCATGGTCCGTCCGGTGGCCGCATCGCTGCGTCTGGCTTTCGTCGAGCGTTAGGTCTGCGCTGACGCACGACGCCTGTCGGCTGGTGTTGTGAACGGCCGTTTGAAACGGTCCGGTATTCTGATCTCTGGGTTTGATCTGTTCGGGATGCGCGCGCGACAATGCGCGCATTGGTGTAGGTTTGCGCCAGAGTTCCCAGACAAATCCGGAGGGCCGTTCCTTGGCACAGAAGTCACCACTTTCCATGTTCGACGTTTCGGGCAAATCCGCACTCGTGATTGGCGCGACGGGCGCATTCGGCAGCGCCGGTGCCCGGGCGCTGGCCCAGATGGGGTGCGACCTGACGATTGCGGACATGAATGCTGCAAAGCTCGACGCGCTGGCCGAAGAGCTCCGGGGCGAGGGCGCACGCGTGCAGACCGTGGCGGAAATTTCCAACTCGGAAGAAGCCGCAGCCAGGATTGTGGATGCCGCCGCCGCCGCCTATGGCGCACTCGACATGATGTTCGTGGCGACGGGCCTGAATGATGTCGGCTATATCGAAGAGCAATCCTATGAAAAATGGCGCTCCGTGATGAACGCCAATCTCGACGGTTACTGGCTGGCCTGCCAGGCGGCGGGCCGCCAGTTTGCCAAACAACCCGCCACACGCGGACGCGGCAAGGTGGTCGTGGTGTCCTCGACCCGTGGCCGGCACGGCCTGCCCACCGGGTATACGGGCTATTGCGCCTCCAAGGCGGGGCTGGATGGCATGGTCCGCGCGCTGGCCTGCGAGTGGGGCGGCAAGGGCATCAACATCAATGCGATCGGGCCGACGGTGTTTCGTTCGCCCTTGTCGGAATGGATGTTTTCCGAAGAAAATCCTGGCAAGGCCACGCGCGAAGCCATGCTGGAACGGGTGCCGGTCGGGCGTCTGTCGGACACCGATGATCTGGTCGGCGGCCTGATCTATCTGCTCTCACCGGCCTCTGACTATGTGACGGGCCATACACTGTATATCGACGGCGGCTATACAGCCGAATAGGCTGGCGCGAACGAGACGACGATTGGGTTTGAGATGATGTTCAAGTTGATCCTCTGGGCCTTGCCCTGGTTGCTGCGCGTTGCCCGCTGGCGCTCTCCGGAATTTCGTGCGCGGCTGGCCGAGCGGAATCTGGTGGCCCAGATCCGAACGTCTGATGGCAGCGCGGGTCGCTACATCGTGTTTCGCGATGGTGTGGTCCGGTCCGGTGCCGGGTTGCATCCCGACCCAACCGTCACGCTGATCTTCAAGACAGCCACGGTCGGCGCGCGCCTGCTGATGCCGCCGATCAATCAGCTCGAACAGATCGATGCGCTGAAGAACTTCTTGATGCGCATGGAAGGCCCGGATGAGGACGCCGTCTGGTTCGCCCAGACGGTCATGGCCGCCACAACCGCAGGCTGGAAGATCGGCCGCAAGATGCCCGACGGCACCCGCCGTTTCTGCACCATGACCAATGGGGGACCGCTGTTCGTCTATGTGAAGGATGGCAAGATCATCCGCACAACGCCGGTTGCCTTCGACAAGGATGATCCGGAGTCCTGGACCATCAAGGCGCGGGGCAAGGAGTTTTCGCCACCGCGAAGCGGTGCGCTCTCGCCCCACGGCCTGAACTGGAAGTCGATGGTCTATGCGCCCAACCGGCTGCAATACCCGATGAAGCGGGTCGATTTCGATCCCGATGGCGAACGCAATATCCAGAACCGCGGAATTTCCGGCTATGAGCGGATTAGCTGGGACGAGGCGCTGGATATTGTCTCGTCTGAAATCAAACGGATGAAGCGTGAATACGGCACTGGCGCGATCGCATCGAGCAATGGCTCGCACCACAACTGGGGCAATATCGGCTACTACCTGAGCGCAAAACTGCGCTTCATGAATGCGATCGGCACCACCGAGGTTCACCACAATCCTGACAGCTGGGAAGGCTGGTATTGGGGCGCGCTCCATCACTGGGGTGGCAGCCTGCGCGTGGGCGGTGGAGAGCTGTTCGGTACCATCGAGGACTGTCTCGAAAATGCCGAGATGGTGGTGTTCTGGTCGAGCAATCCCGAGGCAACCGGCGGCGTCTATGGCGG
>JAURLR010000036.1 GCA_030831135.1 Alphaproteobacteria bacterium | reverse complement strand
ACCGATTGTCTCGGTGGGCAGCGAATTAGCAGCACCATACCCATAGGTGCTGCCATAGGCCTGCCAGACCTCGTCGAGGGCTGCGCCATGATAAACCCCGCGCGCCACGGCACGGGCCAGACAATCGGCGGCCAGCATCCCGATCCGAGAAAGCTGTCGCAGATCACGGATCGGATGGATGCCCGTCGACAGCGCGAAGACGACATCGCCGTCCAGGGGTGAAAACGCAGGGCGGATCGCCCGCGCCAGACCAGCCTGTGCCATCATCGCCACCCGTCGGGCCTGACGCTGATCGAGGGCGGCATCTGTCGCCACCACAGCCAGGGTCGTGTTGCCGGTTTCCGCCGGATTGTCATGCTTGTTGAGAGGATGATCGAGCAGATCAAGCCGCGCGGCACCACCACGGCCGCCAAACTCATCGGCCTGCTCCACGGGCCCCGACAGGAATTGCCCTGCAGCATTGGCCACCGGTGAACCGATGGCGTTGACGGCGGCCAGCGCAGCAACCGTGATCTGACCATCCATCACGAAGGATGCCGTGCCCTGCCCGCCCTTCAGTTTGCGGCCGTCATGGCCCGTCGTGGTAGCGCCGAAACCGGCCCCCAGATTGCCGTTCAGCAGATCCAGCCCGGCGTGTTCCACCGCCTGCCGCGCCAAGGCGCGATAGGGAAGCGCCGCATCGGCATCATCGCGAAAACAGGCTTTGTCCCCGCCATTGAGGAGATCAAACAGGATGGCTGTGGGCACCAGCGGCACGCGCATCTCCCCGACCGGAAAACCACGCCCCTGCCCGGCAAGCCAGGCCGCCACCCCGTCTGCGGCCGCAAGTCCGAATGCCGAACCACCGCTGAGCACGAGCGCATCAATGTCATCGACGGTGCCATCGGCCCCGAGAAGTTCGACCTCTCGCGTTCCCGTACCACCCCCGCGCACATCCACAGCCGCCACCGCCCGGGCATCGGGCAGAAGTACCGTCACCCCGGTTCGAACGACCCCGTCATGGGCGGTGCCGACCTTCAGACCTGCCACATCGGTGATCGCGTTCCGCGCGCCAACCGTGATCATGTCTTGCCTTGCAGCAAATCCAGCGCCGTCCCCGCCATCACCTGCCCCGCCGCGACCATGTCGTCGATCACGATGTATTCATCGGGCTGATGCGCCAGTTCGAGAATACCCGGCCCATAGGCCACGCAGTGCTCGAGATTTCCGATCCGGCGGATATGCTTCTGGTCATAGGTGCCGGGCGAGGCCACATGCCGGGCGGGCTGTCCCAGCACCGCCTGAATATTGCGATCCAGCGCACGCACCAATGGCACTTCGGGATCGGTCATGGTCGGCGGCACTGACCAGAGTTCACGCAGCGCATAATCAAACTCCGGGCGTTCGGCCTTGAGCCCGTCGAGCAGCGCCACGACCTCGGCGCGCACTTCGGCCTCGTCTTCCTCGATCAGATAGCGACGGTCGAGGACAATCCGGCAGCGATCCGCAACCAGCGCGGAAGGAAACCCTTCGGCATATTCCTGCTCGGGCAAGCCGCCATGCAGCGAGTTGAAGTTGAGGGTCGACTGGCGTGCCGCATCGGGGATCACGGGCATTGCCGTGCGACGCTGGGCGAGACGGGGATAGAGCTCGCGCTCAACCTTCTCGATGAAGGCCCCCATGCCGCGAATGGCCGAGACCCCGAGGAAGGGCATCGAGCCATGGGCGATGTGTCCTTTGACTTCCACCTCAGCCCACCAGACCCCGCGATGACCAAGGCAGACCGCATCCTTGTAAAGCGGCTCAGGGATAATCACATGGTCGACGCGCGGCTTCGAGAAATAGCCACGCTCGGCCAGCCATGCGACCCCGCCATAGCCGCCGGATTCCTCATCCACCGTGCCGGAGATTTCAATGGCACCGGGAAAGGCGATCCCGGAATCCAGCAACGCCTCCACCGCGACGACGCTGGCCGCGAGGCCACCTTTCATGTCGCAGGTGCCCCGGCCATAGACGCGCCCGTCGCGGATCTCCCCGCCGAACGGGTCGACGGTCCAGCCCTCACCGGCTCTCACCACATCGATATGGCTGTTGAAATGGACACAAGGTCCCGCGCTGTTGCCTTCGATCCGCGCGATCACATTGGTGCGGGGATACTGGTCGCTATCCCCCAGCGCGCCTTCAGCGCGCAGATATTCGACCGTGAACCCGCGCGCTGCCAGTCGCGCGCCGAGAAACCGGGCACAATCGTCATAGACGTCACCGGGCGGATTGATCGTGGGAATGCGGACCAGATCGGCCGTCAGGGACGCCATCTCATCGCGGCGGCTGGCAATCAAATCGAAAAGCTGGTCGCGCACATGCAAGGACATGAACCCAAGCTAGTGCGGTTCGATCCTCCGGGACAAGACCTTAGGAGGGTCCATCCGTGGCATTGAGGGACCAGTCATATTCGTAATCCGCGATCCCCTCGACCGATCCCAGGGCATCGCGGAATTCCGGTGTCGCGAATTGCCGCAGATGGTCGATCACCCCGGCTTCGCTGTCGCCGAAATCCGCCTGAAACCAGTCATAGATGCGTGACACCGTCAGCCGGCCATCCTGCAAGCTGGCCCCGCGGGGATGATTCACGAAAGCGATCGCGTTT
>JAURLR010000035.1 GCA_030831135.1 Alphaproteobacteria bacterium | reverse complement strand
CAGAACGAGGTACAGTTTGGCCTGCAATGGGCACGCGGCGTCACGGTCTACAACCGTCGGCCTGAAAGTTTTGAAGGTTATCTGCAGGACGGAAAACTGGCTCTGGACGTTCTTGAGGGCCAACTCAGCAGGTCAGGGCACTGGCTCGCACTGGGGCATGCCACCCTCGCGGATATCGCCTGTTATCCGTATGTGAAGCGTGCACCGGAGGGGAATCTCTCCCTTGACGATTATCCTGCTATCCGTGGCTGGCTTGCGCGCTGCGAATCCCTGCCGGGCTGGATCGAAATGGACCCCTGACCCCCGGCAGCCATTGCGCCACGGTGCCGGCTGTTGGAGAATGGTTCCGGGACGTAAGCTTTCGTCTTGCCCGAGCGAACAGAAGATTTCGCCGCGGCAGATTTTGGGGAATGGAGTTTGTTAAATGGGTTACCGAATTTCCGTCGATACGGGCGGCACCTTCACGGATATGGTCCTGGTCGACGAGGACGGAAATTTCAATATCGGGAAGGCATTGACGACGCCCGAACGCATCTCAGAGGGCATGTTTTCAGCGCTCGAGGTTGTCGCTGAAGCGGCGGGCAAGACCGCGCGCGAGTTGCTCGCGGAAACCGACATCCTGATCTACGGCACCACCCGGGCGACCAACGCCGTTGTCACCAAACAGACGGCACGTACCGCGTTCCTAACTACCACGGGATTCCGGGACATTCTGGTGCTCAAGGAAGGTGGCAAGCACGGCCCCCATGACTACAGCTATGACTATCCGCAGCCCTATATTCCTCGCCGCCGTACCTTCGAGATTGATGAGCGAATCGGCAGCGCCGGAGAGGTCGTCCGCGAATTCGACGAGGCCAAGGCCCGAAGCGTGATCGAAACCCTGAAGGCGCGCAAATTCGAAGCCGTGTCCGTCTCGCTGCTCTGGTCCATCGCCAACAACAAGCATGAGCTGCGCCTGGGTGAGCTGATCGAAGAAATCATGCCCGGCGTGCCCTACACTCTGTCCCATCAGCTCGCGCCGATCCTGCGTGAGTACCGGCGCGCCTCGGCGACCTCCATCGACGCTTCACTCAAGCCCCTGATGCAGGCGCATCTGCGCGGCATGCAGAGCGACCTTCGGGAAGCCGGATTCGCCGGCGACCTTCTGGTGTCCACCTCTGTGGGCGGCTGTCAGGAAGTCGAGACGCTGGTCGAGCGTCCGATCAACACCCTCAAATCCGGCCCGGCCATGGCACCGGTCGCAGGCCGCGCCTATGCCGCCGTCGAAAACATGGGCGGCGATGTGATCGTCTGTGATACCGGCGGCACCACCTTCGATGTGGGCCTGGTGCGTGACGGGCAGCTGGTCTATTCGCGGGACAGCTGGCTTGGTCCGCAATGGCTTGGCGATATCATCGGTGCCTCCACGGTGGACGTCCGTTCGATCGGCGCGGGGGGTGGTTCCATCGCCTGGCAGGATCCCGGCGGATTGCTTCGTGTCGGCCCGCAATCGGCAGGTTCCGTGCCCGGCCCGGCCTGTTACGGCAATGGCGGCACCGAACCCACCGTGACCGATGCCGCGCTTGTTCTCGGCTATATCGATCCCGACTATTTCAACGGCGGACGCCTGTCGCTGGACCGCGCCGCAGCCGAACGGGTGATCGGTGATTTCGGGAAGACCATCGGCAAGACCTCCGATGAAACCGCCCATGCAATCATGGTCATCGCCAACGAACTGATGATCAAGGCGATTGGTGAAATCACGGTGAATGACGGCCTCAACCCGCGCGAAAGTGTAATTGTGGCCGGCGGTGGTGCTGCCGGGTTCAACATCATGCCGATTGCCCGGGAACTGGGCTGCGACACGGTGATCCTGCCCAAGACCGCGTCTGCCCTGTCGGCCTGCGGCATGCAGTATTCCTCGATTGTCTTCGAGGCGACCCGCAGCCGGTTCACGGCCTCCAACGAGTTCGATATTGAAGGCGTGAACAATGCGCTGGCGGAAATCGAGGCCGAATTGCTCGAATTCAAGGACAGCCTCGCCACTGCCGCCGGAGCGGAAACCACCATCGAGTTCTTCGTGGAAGCCCGCTACAAGGCCCAGGTCTGGGAGCTCGACACAGCGCTTCCCAAGCAGCGGCTCGACGGTCCGGCCGATGTGGAGGCCCTGACCGAAAGCTTCCACCAGACCCATGAACGGGTCCATGCGGTGCGCGATGAAGGCAGCCCGGTGGAATGTGTGAACTGGAAGGGCCGAATTTCCATCCGTCCGTTCAGCCCGCCTCCTGCACCCGCACCGACGACGGCATCCCAGACTCCCGCGCCCGATGCGACCCGAAGCTGCTTCTTCGGCGGCGATGCCCGGGTGCCGACACCGGTCTATCGGGGCGACAACCTGACCGCCGGTGACGTGATCGCGGGACCTGCGATCATCCAGGAAGCCACGACGACCATCGTCGTCTACCCCGACATGTCCGCGCGCCTCAGCGCGGCAGGCGATTACATTCTCGACTGCTGTTGAGAGGAGAACAAACATGACCGATACCGAATCAAATCTCGATCCCGTCCTGATCTCCGTCATGGCCAATCGTCTCGACGGCATTGTCCGGGAGATGACCAACACCCTGCTGCGTTCGGCGCGCTCGGCCGTGATCTCCTCGGCACGTGACTTCTCGTGCTGTCTGGTTACCGGGGACGACCAGTTGCTCGCACCCGCAGAGGGCTTGCCGGTTCATATCTTCGGCTGCCACATCCAGACCGCGAATATGCGCAAGTATCATGGCGACGACATCAAGCGGGGCGATGCCTATCTCGACAACGACCCCTATGGCGGCAACACCCACCCGGCGGACCACACCTTCATGGTGCCGGTCTTCTTCGAGGGCGAGCATCTCTTCACCGCCGTCTCCAAATGCCACATGGCCGATATCGGCAACTCGATCCCGTCGAGCTATTTCGTGATGGCCAAGGATGTCTACGAGGAAGGTGCGCTCGTCTTCCCGGGCGTTCGCATCCAGCGCGACTTCAAGAATATCGAAGACATCATGCGCATGTGCCGCGCACGTATCCGCGTGCCCGATCAGTGGTATGGCGACTACCTCGCCGGACTGGGTTCGGCCCGTATCGCCGAGCGCCGTCTCGAGGCCTTCTGCGAAAAATACGGCAAGGAGACCGTGAAGGCCTTCTTCAAGGAATGGTTCGACTATTCCGAGCGCCGCATGGTCGACAACATCAAGCGCCTGCCCAAGGCCAAGCTGGTCAACAAGGGATGGTCCGATCCGCTGATCGGTGTATTGCCCGATGGGCTGGAACTGACCGTGAAGGTCGATATCGACCCGGATGAAGCCGAAATCCATATCGATCTGTCCGACAACCCGCCTTCGGTGGATGTCGGCCTGAACACCTCGCTCGGTGCCGCCACATCGGCGGTGGTGGGTGCGGTGTTCAACGCGCTCGACAAGGATCTGCCGCGCAACGAAGGCGCCTTCCGCCGCCTGAAATTCACCTATGCCGAAGACAGCGTGGTCGCGGCCCCGAAATTTCCCCATTCCTGTTCGGTTGCGACGACCAATGTGTCCGAGCGGCTGGTCAACATCACCCAGTCGGCCTTCGCCCAGCTGGGCGACGGCATGGGCCTGTCGGAAGGCGGTGCCGGGCTTGGTGCCGGCATGGCCGTGATTTCCGGGAACGACGCCAGTCGCGGCGGCGAACCCTATGTGAACCGCTTGATGCTCTCCACCAATGGTGGCCCGGCCAGCCCGGTTGCCGATGGCTGGGTCAATTACGCTATCCCGGTGATCGCCGGGCTGATGTACCGGGATTCGGTCGAGGTGGACGAACTCAAGCATCCGATCCGGGTGGAATCGCTGGGCATCGTGACCGATTCCTCCGGTGCCGGACGACGCCGTGGCGCACCGGCACAGCAGATCGAGTACGGACCGACCGATGCGCCGATGATGGCCGTCATTTCCTGCGATGGCCAGCATACGCCGCCGCGCGGCGTGGTCGGCGGTCATGACGGCACGGCCGGGGAAACCTGGCGGATCGAGGATGGCGTGCAGTCCGAACGTCTGCCCAACGTGATCCAGCTCCGGCTTGAGCCGGGCCAACGCGTGCGTGGCCGCGATTCCTCGGGCGGTGGCTATGGCGATCCGCTCGATCGCGAACTCGAACGGGTGACCGTCGATGTCCTCGAAGGATGGGAAACCCGCGAAAAGGCACGTGACGTCTATGGCGTGATCTTCACCGGCGACATCGACGACGAGACCCTCGAACCCGACATCGCCGCGACGCAAGCCCGCCGCGACGAAATCCGCGCGGGGCGCACGAACTAGCGCGGATTATCGATAGAAGTCGTCGGTTTCCAGCGGCAAGGTCAGTTTCTCGCCGCGCTTGGCCGACAGGTCGATGGCCATGCAAAGCAGCAGGTTCTGGTGCCCTTCCCGCGCGCTCGTGTGGGGGGTGTCCTGTCCCATATAGAGGCGCTGGAACCAGGCATTGGTTTCCTCGCGCACCGGCCCCCAAAACTGTCCGACCGCGTGTTCCCCAAAGGGAATACTGGTCAGGAAATCCACGTGACGCGGCAGGTCTCCGGCGCTGGCTTTCTTGTAGCCAGCACCCTGGGGAATCTCACTGGCCAGAACCAGATCGCGGTGCATGTCCTCGATATCGAT
>JAURLR010000034.1 GCA_030831135.1 Alphaproteobacteria bacterium | reverse complement strand
TGTTTCATGCCCCTGACGGTGGGTGGGGGCGTGCGCACGGTCGAGGATATTCGCAAGCTGCTTCTCGCGGGTGCCGACAAGGTTTCGATCAACACGGCGGCCGTCAACAATCCGGAATTCGTGCGTGAGGCGGCGGAGAAATTCGGCAGCCAGTGCATCGTTGTTGCCATTGATGCCAAGGCCACGGGCGAAAACCATTGGGAGGTATTCACCCATGGCGGCCGCAACCCGACGGGCCTTAATGCCATCGAATGGGCCCGGCGCATGGAAGCCTATGGCGCGGGTGAAATCCTGCTGACCTCCATGGACAAGGATGGCACCAAATCGGGTTTCGATGTCGCGCTGACCCGCGCACTTTCGGACGCGATCAGGATTCCCGTGATCGCTTCGGGCGGCGTCGGAACGCTCGATCATCTGGTCGAGGGCGCTCGTGACGGGCATGCGTCCGCCGTCCTGGCAGCCTCGATTTTTCACTTCGGTGAACACTCGATCGGCGAAGCAAAATCCCATATGCATGGGGCCGGGGTGCCGGTGCGACTTGTGGCGGAGACCACCCCGGGGGAGATTCAGGAATGACAGACTCGAGAACAGGCGAGATCATCGACGCGCTGTATGCGGTTATCGTATCCCGGCGCGGGACGGATCCCGATGCGTCCTACACGGCGCGTCTTTTCGACAAAGGGACGCGGAAAATTGCTCAGAAGGTGGGTGAGGAAGCCGTGGAAACCGTCATCGCGGCTCTCGATGAGGGGCCCAAAGAACTCGCTTCGGAAAGCGCGGACCTGCTGTACCATCTCTGTGTTCTCTGGGCTGACGCCGGGGTGCGGCCTGAAGACGTCTGGGCCAGGCTCGCCGAACGCAAGGGCGTATCAGGATTGAAGGAAAAGGCAGACCGGAAGAAATAGTCATGGCTTATGATCGCGAGAACATCTTTGCAAAAATCCTGCGCGGCGAAATTCCGTGCAACAAGGTTTACGAAGACGACCACGCGCTCGCCTTTCACGACATCAATCCGCAATCTCCGACACATGTGCTTGTGATTCCCAAAGGGGCCTATGTCTCCAATGATGACTTCACAGCCAAAGCCAGCGATGCCGAGTTGACCGGGTTTTTCCGCGCGGTCGGGCATGTGGCCCGTGCATTGGGCGTCGCGGAACCCGGCTACCGTATGATTGCCAATACCGGCGTCCATGGCGGCCAGGAAGTGCCCCATTTCCATGTCCATATCTGCGCCGGGCGGGTCCTGGGGGGCATGATCCGGCCCGCCGGCTGACGCATCCATGATCTGCGCATGAATGCCCTTGCCCGGCCGCGTCCTATTCTACAAAATATTTGTGGAAATCGGAGGAACGAAATGAACTACGAAACCATCGACGTCACCGAAATGTCGCCGGCCTGCGGTGCGGTGATCGAAGGCCTTGATCTGTCGCAGGATCTGACCAACCGGCAATTCGACGAAATTCACCGTGCCGTTGTGGACCGGGTGGTTGTCGTCTTCCGCAACCAGAATCTGACGCCCGAACAGCACATCGCCCTGTCGCGTCGCTTCGGAGGCGTGCAGCCTTCATCGGTATCCGCGTTCGAGAAAGACGAGGACTATCCCGAGATCGACATTCTGGAATATGACTCGGACAACCCGCCCCATGTCACCCGCGATCTGTGGCACACCGATTTCGCCGGAACCGAACGGCCGACCTGGGGCACCTTGCTGTATGCCCGGGACATACCCGATGGTGGTGGAGACACGATCTGGGTGAATGCGGTTGCCGCTTACGAGGCGTTGTCAGACCGCATGCAGGCTCATATCGAGGGTCTTTTCGCCTATCACGATTCCTATCGGCCCTATGGTGAACACGTGCGCCCGGAAATGTATGCGGGCGAGAAGGGCACCGACTATATTCGTGACAAGCGCGCCAGCTACGTCCCGGCCCTGCACCCGGTTGTGCGGACGAACCCGGACAATGGAAAGCGCGGGCTTTTTGTCAACGAGTCCATGACGACCTTCATCAAGGACATGGACCGGCGTGAAAGCGATTACCTGCTGCGCTATCTGTTTGATCACCTGCGCACGCCGGAATTCCAGTACCGCCACAAATGGCGGGAGAACGATCTGGCGATCTGGGACAACCGGACCTCGCTGCATTACGCCCTGTTCGACTATTCCGAACACCGGCTGATGCACCGGATCATCATTCAGGGCGATGTGCCACACGCCTGACCGGGCCTGCATGTGAACACGAAAACGGGGCCGACTGTGATGTCGGCCCCGTTTTACGTTCAGGTGTCCGGAAACCGGATCCCGCCAAACTAAGCGTGGCGGTGCGTTCCGGTCAGGTGCAGGCGGGAGGGAACCTGCTTCAGATATCTGAATGCTGCGGAAAACGCCTGATAGATCGTCTCTGAGCGAAGCTCCTCGCCAGCGCGAATGGCAGCGCGGAGTTCTTCAGGTGAGAAGCCGGGATTGGTTGTGTTCTGGGTCGAGGTATTCATCAATGACTCCGTCGGTTGTGTGACGGCATCACCTCCATGCGCCTTATTGTTTTTGTTGCAGCGCACAATAAACATATGGACCGTAACTCAGGGATTTGAACCTGCAATTTGTGCAATGCACAAATGCATGTGACGCAACCATCTGCCTGACCTGTTGCGCGACAGGGTCGATTAATTCCTCCAGATCCGAGGCTCTATTGAATTGCGATGTTGTCGATCAGGCGGGTGGCGCCCAGCCAGGCCGCGCTCAGCAGGCGCCGGGGGCGCTTCGGGTCGAGGGCTGGTTGAAGGGTCTCGGCATCACGGACCTCGAAATACTCGACCGGCCCGAAACCCGCCGCCAGAAGCTGTTCTGTTGCCGCCGCGCAAACGGGTCCGATCTCGGCCCCGGCAGAAATCTGTGCCGCGGCGTCCGTCATGGTCTGGTGCAATCGGGGCGCCAATGCCCGCTGGTCCGGGTCGAGATGAACATTGCGGGATGACATCGCAAGCCCGTCGGGCTCGCGCACGGTGGGGATTCCGAGAATGTCGACCGGAATGTCGAGATCACGGGTCAGCGTCCGGATGACCTGGAGTTGCTGGTAATCCTTCTCACCAAACAGGGCTAGATCGGGCAGGGTCTGGAGCAGAAGCTTGGTCACCACGGTGGCCACCCCGGCGAAATGTCCTGGGCGATGATCGCCACACAATCCTTCGCTGACACCGGCAACAGTCACGGTTGTGGCAAACCCTTCGGGATAGACTTCGCTCTCATCGGGTGCGAACAGAAGGTCGATCCCATCGGCGCGCAGACTTGCGATATCCTGCGCTTCGCGGCGCGGGTAGGTTGACAGGTCTTCATGGGCTGCGAACTGGGTTGGGTTCACGAAGATCGTCACCACGACCCGGTCCGCGCGGTTTCGGGCTTCGCGCATCAGTGTCATGTGGGCTTCGTGGAGCGCGCCCATGGTCGGCACCAGGGCAATGCTTTGCCCATTGCGCCGCCATTCGGCGACGACGGCCCGCAGTTCGGGAATGGTACGGACGATCTTGAGATCGGACATGGTGTGGGGTTCCGTTACTGGTCCCGGGGTTTGGCCGGCTCGGCAGCAAAACAATGCTCGGGCCCCGGGAAACTGCGCGCGCGCACCTCACGTGCATAATCGGCAGCGATCGCCTCAAGCTGCTCACCGAGTTCGGCGTAGCGCTTGGCAAATTTTGGCGTGAAGCTGCCGAACATGCCGATCATGTCCTCGGTTACCAGCACCTGTCCGTCACAGGCCGGCGACGCACCAATGCCAATGGTCGGGATGTTTGTTTCTTTGGTTATCACGCGGGCCAGTGGCTCGGGGACACCCTCGATAACGATGCCGAAGGCCCCGGCATCCTCGACGGCGCGGGCATCGGCGCGGACAGCGGCGGCGTGGGCTTCCCCGCGTCCCTGAACGCGGAACCCGCCAAAGGCATTCACCGATTGGGGGGTCAGGCCGATATGGGCCAGCACCGGAATGCCGCGTGCGGTCAGGAAGGCGATGGTTGGCGCTATTGTCACGCCGCCCTCCAGCTTTACCGCCGCGCACCCGGTTTCCGCCAGAACCCGAGCGGCCGATCGATAAGCCTCCTCGGGCGAGGCTTCATAGGTGCTGAACGGCATATCGACGACGATACAGGCGTGGGAGCTGCCGCGGACAACAGCCGCACCATGGGCAATCATCATGTCCAGAGTGACGGGCAGGGTGGACTCAAAGCCGTAGACGACCATACCGAGGGAATCCCCGACCAGCAGGAAATCCACATGCGGATCGAGCATCCGTGCCATGGGCGCGGTATAGGCTGTGAGGCTGACAATCGGCTCGCCGCCCTTTCGGGCGCGGAGCTCCGGCACGCTGATACGGCGGGTTTGCGACGGTGCGCTCATAGATTCTGTTCCCCGATTGACTTCGGTGTCGGTTTCGCCGCCGAACGCTAATTGTGCGTCGCACAATAATCAAGTCGTCACATTTTGGCGCCGCCTGCGGGTTCGCCGTCAGGGGCGCCCAAGAATGGTGATGCAGGCTACGGCTTCCTCGAAGCCTTGGAAACCGCCGCCGTTCTCGGCGATTGCGAAGCGGGCATTCTCAACCTGGCGCCCGCCGGCCTCGCCGCGCAGCTGGGTCGTCAGCTCGAAGATCTGGGCCAGGCCGGTGGCGCCCACCGGGTGGCCCTTGGATTCCAGGCCGCCCGACGGGTTTACCGGGATTTTACCGCCAAGCGAGGTGGCTCCGGATTCGGTTAGCGCGCCCCCTTCGCCGAACCCGCAGAAACCCAGATTCTCGATCTGCTGGATCTCGGCAAACGCGGTGGCGTCATGCACTTCGGCCACATCCATATCGTCGGGCGACAGGCCGGCCCGTGTATAGGCATCTCTGGCAGCCAGGTGCGTGATGTGGCGATCGAATTCCTCGGGCTTTCGGTCAGAGCCCGTCCGCAGGGCGGTGGCCTCGATCTTCACGGCCCGCGACCGGTCAAACCGGCCGAGCTCTTCTTCGCGACACAGGATCGCGGCGGCCGCCCCGTCGGAAATCGGCGAGCACATCGGCAGGGTCAGGGGCCAGCTGACCTTGCGGGCGGCCATCACCTCTTCCACGGTCATCGGCGCCTGATACTGGGAGAGCGGATTGTATTGGGAGTGGACATGGTTCTTGGCGGCCACCGCTGCGATCTGCTGCTGGGTGGTGCCGAAGGACTTCATGTGGAATTTCGCGAGCGCGCCATAGATATCCATGAAGACGCTGCGCGGGCCGGTATCTTCCTCGCCATCGGGATCGTGCATGCCCTCGCCGAGTGCAAGCAAACGGGCTGTGGCGGCCTCGGCCTGATGGACATCCCAGCCGCCGTCAAAGACCGAGAACATCTTCGCCTTGTCGGTGTGGAACATCTTTTCGGTGCCGATCGCGAGCGCAACACCGCCGCGTCCGGCCTGCAGCCATGTTGCGGCCATGTCCAGCGCAGTCGAGGCGCTGGCGCAGGCGTTTTCGACATTGATCACCGGGATTTCCTGAATCCCCATGCTGCGGAGCGCGATCTCGCCGGGGATGGAGCCCTGGCCTTCCAGTGTGCTCTGGGCCGCGTTGGCAAACCACGCGGCCTCAAGATCGGCAATGGTGGCACCGGCGTCGGACAATGCGCTGTTCACGGCATCGGCGGTGAGGTCCTTGACCGAGCGGTCGAGAAACTTTCCGAAGGGCGTCATACCGACGCCGACGATATAGATGTCGTTGCTGCTCATGGTGGTATTCCCCTTTTTACCGGATACCGATTTCATGGGTATCACGTAACAAAGCACTGTATCGTGCCGCCCGATCCGTTCAATTCATCAATTCCCATTTGAGCGCCAGATGAGACTGGTTGCTCGATTGCTTCTCGGACGGACTCCCGATAGGGAGTTGCGCTTCCAGTTTGAAAGTTGACACGTCGTTCATGCCTGAACCGAAATCAGCCAAAGTCCAGAAATCCAGGAAAAGCCGGAAACGGCTGATCTCGAACATGCCTGTTATCGGTTGGCGTGAATGGGTCGCCTTACCGGATTTCGGCATCGATGCCATCAAGGCCAAGATTGACACGGGCGCCCGCACATCGGCCATCCATGCATTCGATATTCGTCCCTTTACCGAACGCGGCGTGCCTTGGGTCTCTTTCGTCTTGCGACCCGCGCAGCGTCATCGTAATCCGTCGATCCAGTGCGCCGCGCCCGTTGTTGACGAGCGCAAGATCCGCAGCTCGAATGGCGAGCAGGAACGGCGTTATGTGATCGAGGCCGAGGCGCATCTGGGAGACATCGCTTGGCCGATTGAGCTTTCCCTGACCAATCGTGACGAGCTCGGCTTCCGGATGCTGCTCGGGCGGGAAGCGGTCCGTCGGCGTTTTCTGGTCAATCCGGACCGGTCCTATCTGATCGACCGCAGTTTTGCGGATATTTCCACCGTGTCGAATCGAAAGAAGCCGAAATGAAGCTCGCCCTTCTGTGTCGCAATCCGGCCTTGTACTCGCACCAGCGTCTGGTCGAGGCGGCTGAAATGCGGGGCCACAGCATCGATGTCATCGATCATCTGCGTTGTTTCATCGACATCGCCTCGAACGATCCGGAGGTTCACTATCAGGGGGAATCCCTGAAGGGTTACGATGCCGTAATTCCGCGTATCGGGGCTTCGGTCACCTTCTTCGGCACGGCGGTGCTGCGTCAGTTCGAGATGATGGGAATCTATCCGGTCAATGAATCCGTTGGTATATCCCGCTCACGCGACAAGCTGCGGTCCATGCAGCTGCTCTCCCGTGAGGGGATCGGACTGCCGGTCACAGTGTTTGCGCACCGCACGTCGGATGCCGCCGAATTGCTCGACATTGTCGGTGGTGCCCCGGTGGTGATCAAGCTGCTCGAAGGCACCCAGGGGATCGGGGTCGTGCTGGGAGAAACACCCAAGGCTGCAGAAAGCATCATTCAGGCTTTCGGCGGTGTGAAGACAAACATCCTCGTCCAGCAATTCGTCAAAGAGGCCAATGGTGAGGATATCCGCTGCCTCGTTGTGGGGGACCGCGTGGTGGCGGCGATGATCCGGCGCGGCAAGGCGGGGGACTTCCGTTCGAATTTGCACCGCGGCGGGTCGGCAGAGGCGGTCAAGATCACCCCGAAGGAGCGCGCAACAGCGGTCAAATCAGCGCGCGCGGTGGGCTTGAATGTTTGTGGCGTCGATCTGCTGCGCTCCAACGATGGCCCGGTGGTGATGGAGGTGAATTCCTCACCCGGTCTGGAGGGTGTGGAGCGGGCCACGGGTATCGATGTGGCGGGCAAGATCATCGAGTTCATCGAAAAGAATGCAAAGCCGGGGCGCACCCAGACGCGCGGCCCCCGCAAGTCACGCAAGAAATAATGCCGAAACGTCGCCCATCATTTGAAATTGCCGGAACGGTCGTTGCACCGGGCACCCGTGCGACGGTGAGCATTCCGCTCAGCGTTTTGTCGGATCACACCCCGATGAACCTACCGGTGCAGATCATCCATGGCTCCCGCGAGGGGCCGGTCGCGTTTGTCAGCGCCGCCATCCATGGTGACGAGATCATTGGCGTAGAAATCATCCGCCGTCTGTCGCACATGCTGGCCAAGCGCCGACTGGCGGGCACGCTGATGCTGGTGCCAATCGTGAACACGATCGGGTTCATTTCCCACAGCCGCTATCTGCCCGATCGTCGCGATCTCAACCGATCCTTTCCGGGCAGTGCCTCGGGCTCGCTGGCCAGCCAGCTCGCGCATCGGTTTCTCAATGACGTTGTCGCGCGCTGTGAGTTCGGGGTCGACCTGCACTCGGCTGCGATCCACCGGGTCAACCTGCCGCAGATCCGGGTCAATCCGGCTGACGACCGGTCTATGGATCTGGCGCGGGTGTTCGGCGCCCCGATCATCGTGAAGTCGCCCCTGCGTGACGGTTCCCTGCGCAGCGCAGCCCATGAAAAAGGTGTGCCTGTTCTTGTCTATGAGGCGGGTGAGGGATTGCGGTTTGACGAAATCTCCATCCGGATGGGCGTCAAGGGTGTCCTGCGGGTCCTGCAGTATTCCGGGATGACCGCCTCGCGTGCCATCAAGTCTTCAGCCATCGAATCTCCGGTCGCGTTGAAAAGCGCGTGGCTGCGCGCGCCCGCCGGCGGGCTTCTTCGCGCCTTGCGCAAAACCGGCGATACGGTTGCCAAGGGTGAGGTTGTCGGGCTGGTGTCCGACCCGTTCGGGGAAACCGAAACGGAAGTGGCGGCCACGTCGGGCGGACTGATCATCGGCCGCACCAACCTGCCCGTGGTCAACCAGGGTGACGCCTTGTTCCATATCGCGACGGTGCGCGCGGGGTGGCCTCGCCGGTCGGGCTGGCGGGTGTGCGGATACCGGCATCCGGATCAAAGATTGCGTCTGTCTGGTCGCCGGACGTGTCCCGCCCCCATGTGTCGAGATAGTCCAGCGCGCTGCAGCCAGTCAGCAGTATCAGCGCGAGCAGGGTTGCTGCCTGCCGTACATGGCGGCGTTGGGGTGCCCTTGCTGAACGAACCTGTGTCACCATTGTGCTCCGGGATAATGCGCCGGGCTGTGCCCCGATATTGCCCCGGCGGGGCCCGTTTCCGCCAGCTTACAATAGAAGGTTTCACCACATGTTACCCGCACAGTGGTAGTCGCCCCTGGCAAATGACACAACGATGTCACAGGGTTGATACAACCCCGACCAGCCACAATCGCCTACAAAATAGGGCAAATGTCATGAAACGGATGACGGTGCCCCATGGGATATTTCAGTGATCTTGGCCGTCTGGACAGCTTTGCAGACAGGCTTTCACGCGCGTTGCGCAGACTGTCCATGTGCTCCCTACGGGTCTCGGTCTTTGCCGTGTCGGTCCCGGGACTGGAACGTGGCGCATTGTTCCGTGTTCTGAAATCGGTGCTGTCAGACGCCTATGAAGTCGGACACATCGATGCAGACACTGTCGGAATTCTTTATGACGGGCCACGTCCGGGGACGGGGTCGTCCGACGGGATCGTTACGGGTCGACTGGCGCGCGACCTTCATGAGGTCATGCCCGATCATCTGCGCAGGTCCTGCGAAACCGGCCTCGAATTGCGGGCGCTCCATGTTTCCTCGGCAGACATTCTGGACACGCCCGATCTGATGGCCGCTCTGTTGCGGGCACCCGTTCAGCATATGCCGGGGCTTGAAGTCCTGCGCCGCGCCGCCTGACCCGACCTCTTCTAGATAGCCGGAAACCCGAACAGTTCGGCGGGATTGTCCGTCAGGATTTTCCGGCGCAGGGATTCCTCGGGTGCCCAGTCGAGCATCAGGTCAAGCAGGTCCCCATCGTTGGGCATCGCCTCGAAATGATCCGGGTGGGGCCAGTCCGATCCCCAGAGCAGGCGGTCCGGGTTGCGTTCGATCAGTGCCCGGGCAAAGGGCAGGGTGTCGGCATAGGGCAGGCCCGGTTCGGCGGTGAAGCGGTTTGGCCCTGACAGTTTGACCCAGCATCGCCCGGTGTCGAGGCACTCCAGAACGAAACGAAAGCCCGGTGAATCAATGCCCATCGCGGCGGGCTGCCAGCCCATATGATCAATCACGAAGTTCCCCGGGACGGAGAGAATCCGGTCGCGCCAGTCGGCGGCCTCGTCGGGTCCCCGGAACCAGAATTGCGGATGCCAGCCGAATTCGTGAATGCGGTGGATCATCTGCATGTCGATATGGGGGCTCGCGCGATAGGCAAATCGCGCCCCGACCACACCGGCACTGGTCAGGATTTCCAGCTCCCGATCCGTGATGTCGGCGGCGGGCATGGCGATGCCCCGCAGGCGCTCGGGCTCACGGGACAAGGCGTGGAGCATGTATTCGTAGCAATGACCATGCACCATCGACTGCACGATGACGCCGCGTTCGATGCCCAGCGTGTTGTGCAGGTGGAGCATGTCGTCGAGGGTCGAATCCTCGACGACCAGCGGGGAATCCGGGTTGGACGGAAACCGCTTTTGGGGGCCGTATAAATGAAAATGCGTGTCCGTTGCCCCCGGCGGCGTTTTCAGCTTCGGCGTCTTCGGGTTGCGGTCGGGCGGCGGTGATTTCTTGCGTTCGTTCATTTTTGTTGTCCCCCTGTCGGATCACAATACGATTGAATCTTTTTATCAGCGGGGCAACACTCATGACGAGCGCGTACAAAAAGAATGACGCAACACAGGGGAGAAGACGATGAACGCCATTGCGAAAATGCCGAAAACGGCCCGGGAGCGCGGGAAGATCGCGCCGGCCAAGCTGGCCCATGTGGTCCTGCGGACTCAGGAGGGCAATGTGGAAAAACTCGCTGACTGGTACGCCAAGGTGCTCGAAGGTGAGTTCATGATGAAGTCGCCGATGATCTCGTTTGTTACCTATGACACTGAGCATCACCGCATCGCGATTCTTGCCCTGCCGGGGGTCCAGCCCCATGTGGACATGACCTGCGGGCTGCATCACGTGGCCTTCACCTATGACAACCTTCACGACCTGATGCACACTTATAACCGCCTCAAGGACGAACACGGCATTGCACCAGAGTTCTGCATCAATCACGGGCCGACCACCTCGATGTATTATTTCGATCCGGACAAGAACCAGATCGAATTGCAGGTCGACAATGTTCCGGAAGAAAAATTCGCCGAGTATTTCGAGAACGGTGAATTCACCGACAACCCCATTGGTATCAAGTTCGACCCCGACGAGATGACCGCGCGGCTTGCGGCAGGAGAATCCGAGGAAGCCCTGCTCAAGCGCCCCGACGGCACCCCGCCCGACCTGCGGGAATTCCCGGTCAACTAGCGATCATAAAGAAGGGGCTTTCGGGCCCCTTCTTCTTTGCCCGGATCGGCCACCAGACACGTTGATGTGACGCGATGTGAATCGGCAGCCGACCAGTTACGCGATACATGACAGGCGTGAACTTTTTCCGGAGCGCTTGTTGTGTCGATATCCAGTTTCCCGCCCACTCTGAAACTCTCTGCGGTGCCGTTTCGTGTCGTGTTCGCGTTGTCGTGCCTGTCTCTTCTGGTCGCGTTCGGCGCGGGTGTTGCGCCTGCGGTGGCCCAAGACACCGCCGCAGGAGAGAAGGTGTTCAAGCGGTGTGCTGCCTGCCATTCACTCGAGGCCGGAAAGAACAAGGTTGGCCCGTCGCTGGCCGGCCTGTTTGGCCGGGAGGCCGGCAGGGCCGAGGGGTTTCGATACTCCAAGGCAATGGCTGCAGCAGATTTCGTCTGGACGCCCCAGGCTCTTGCCGCATTTGTTGCGGTGCCAAAACAGTTTGTGCCCGGGACCCGCATGCCCTTTCCGGGGCTCAAGGATGTCGGCCAACGCGACGCGCTGATCGCCTATCTCCGG
Source organism: Alphaproteobacteria bacterium (assembly GCA_030831135.1). Lineage (GTDB taxonomy): Bacteria > Pseudomonadota > Alphaproteobacteria > UBA6615 > UBA6615 > JABJAG01. The sequence continues at coordinate 8,215 of JAURLR010000034.1, read as the reverse complement.
ACCACCGCGGCGAACCCCTGATCACCCGGTTGTTATCCGGTTTTCCAACTGACCATGTGAGGACTTTATGCATATCAAGAAGTGTTTTCTCAAAAGCCTGGCGGGCACTGTGCTCGCTGTTTCGATCATGTCCGTGGCCCATGCTGGCGATCTTAGCGACAACAGCAACGCCGAGGTGATGCCACCCTTCAGCGGGCCGGCCAATGTCGCCTATGCGCAGGAAATCTGGGGCGCGTTGGCCAAGGTGAATCTGGTGGGGCCGGAGTCTCTCGTCAGCCATCCCTATTTCGGTAATCCGCCCCATGGTGGCGTGCTTGAATATTTCGAACAGGAGATGACGATCGACGGAGTCACCGGCGCGATGCTGGTCAAGAAAAACTACCGGGGCGAGACCGGCGAGGATGAAGCTCTGGCCGCCGTGCTTAACGACCGCCTTGGCCAAATCGATTCTGTCACGGTCATGTTCCAGCGTGAGGACGGATATGATCCGGAGCACAAGAACTGGTTCTGGGCGAAGTACCTGCCCGACGGTACGCTCGACAAGAATCCGAAGGGGATGGAACTGGCTGGTCGCGTTGCAAAGGGTGCCGATGTTGGCTGCATCGCCTGCCACGTTGCAGCACCGGGTGACGACCTTGTCTTCACCCACGACGTTCTGGCGAAATAGCGTCGGCAAAGCCGAAGACCAAGCTGCGGCATGGTCTTCGGTTTGTGAAGCTCTGTCCTGCTGTGCTTAGTCCGCCACGTCGGTCCGGCGTTTTTCGATGGCGTCCCAGACCAGCGCCGACAGGTTTGCGTCGTCGTAGCGGTCGATTTCCTGGATGCCTGTCGGGGAGGTGACGTTGATCTCGGTCATGTAGTCGCCGATCACGTCGATGCCGACGAAGATCAACCCCTGTTCGCGCAACGAAGGCCCGATGGCCTTGCAGATTTCCTGCTCGCGTGCCGTCAGGTCGCTGCGCTCCGCGCGCCCGCCCACATGCATGTTGGAGCGTGCCTCGCCCTCGGCGGGGACGCGGTTGATCGCCCCGACCGGCTCGCCATCAACAAGAATGATGCGTTTGTCGCCCTGCCGGACTTCGGGCAGGTAGCGCTGGGCAATGACCGGCTCGCGAAACATCTGGGTGAACATTTCCAACAGGGAGTTCAGGTTTTCATCGCCGGGCTTGATGTGGAACACACCCGCCCCGCCATTGCCGTAAAGCGGCTTGACGATGATGTCCTTGTACTTCTCGCGGAACGCCAGAATTTCCTCGCGCGACGAGCTGATCAGGGTCGGCGGCATGACGCCTTCGAAATGGGTGACGAAGAGCTTTTCGGGCGCGTTGCGCACCGAGACCGGATCGTTCACCACCAGCGTGCCGGGATGCACGTGTTCGAGAATATGGGTGGCCGTGATGTAGGCCATGTCGAAGGGCGGGTCCTGGCGCATCAGCACGACATCCACCCCGGCCAGATCGAGGTTCTCGGCGTCACCCAGGGTGAAATGGTTTCCGGCTTCGCGGCGCACCTGCAGGGGGCGCGCCTTCGCGATCACCCGGCCTTCGCGCAGGGACAAATCCTGCGGCAGATAGTGGTACAGGCCGTGACCGCGCGCCTGCGCTTCAAGCGCGAGGGCGAAGGTCGAATCGCCATTGATATCGATCGCATCGATCGGGTCCATCTGGATCGCGACGGCTAGGCTCATGGAAGTTCCGCTCCGGCAGGGGGTTGGTCTGCCGCCAATCTAAGGCTTTTGCGCGTCTTGGCAAACGGGGCAGGTGCGCACCGCTGGCTAATTCAACCTGCTGCGGATTTCGGTGATGCTGGCTGTGATCTGCGCCCGTGCACGCGGATCGGGGGTCAGGTCGAGACAATGGTCGAAGGCGATCAGCGCGGCGCGCAAGTTTCCGAGATGGGCATTGAGGACACCGGCCTCCTGCCACAGGGCGGGTGTGCCGGGGGCAAACAGCAGCATGTCCTCGACGGTGGCGAGGCCCTCGGCGACCTGGTTGGCCTGAAGCAGCCGGGTTTTGCGATTGTTCTGCAGCCGGATCAGGATCTCCCGATTGCTAGCCATGGCGTAGTGGGCGGGTGTGAGTTCGGCATCCGCGCCATGGGTTGCTTTGAGCATGTTGCGCAGTTCGGCGGGGGTCACCGTGACCCCGTCATGAAAGGGATCGAGGATGGTGCGTGATGCACCGTCTTCAAGGCGGACGAGAAAATGCCCGGGAAAGTTCAGTCCGCAAATGTCCCAGCCCAGTGCCCGCCCGCAATGAATGTGCAGGATGCCGAGCGCGATGGGCAGGCCCTTGCGCCGGTCGATCACCCGCATCAGATCGGCGTTCTGCAGATCGTCATAGGATTGCCGGTCGCCGGTATAACCGAAGCTGTCATGGATCACGGAAGCCAGTGCATCGCGTTTGCGCGACATCCCGCCCGGCAGCGTGTCGTGGGCCTGGGCAACCGCGCTGACAAGTGCTGCCAGGTGTTCGCGGTACGGCACCAGCGACACGCCGGGGTGCTCTCGCGCGGCCAGCAGGAGCGCGGCTTCGGCGAGGTCGATCTGCGTGTCATCCGTACCGGCGAACCGGCGCAGGGCGTTCTGGAATTCGACGTCTGACACGCAGCTTGTCTCTATCGGGCCGGGGGCGTTGTCTGGGCCGGTTTGCCCGCCGGCAAAGCGACCCGACGGGGATCATCCTTCATGATCACGTGACTGATCACGCGCTTGACGTTGGGTATGTCGCGGGCAACCCGGAACACGTGATCAAGTTCGGCGCGATCCTGCGCCACACCCAGAAGGTACACGGTCCCGGCCACTGAACGGGTCGAGTAGTTGATGGAAGAGACCTGGCCGTCAAACAGCAACGCGGAATCCAGTCGTGCGTTGATCAGCGCGTCATTGGCAAAATCATCGAGCGCCCCGGCGTTGGAGATTTCGATCTCGTTGATGACCTCGCGCACATCCTCGGCCTGCCAGGCCAGCTGGACGGCCTTGTCGGCGCGCGCCTGATCGGGCACCTGGCCCGAAAGCAGGACCCGGCCTTCATATATCTGCAGGTTCAGGCGGTTGAAGGTGTCAAAATCCTCGTTGAGCCAGGCTTCATTGATCGCCACCCGGATCAGCGTATCACTGCCGGCGCCCCTGATCCCGCGTTCTTCGGAAGCCGCGACACCCGCCGTGGCCCCCGCGCCGATAACCACACCGGCCGGTGTGCAGGCCGCCAACAGGACAGCACCCGCCGTGAGGGCCGCTGCCAGACGGGCGGCTTTGGAAATTCGTTGTATCGTCATTGCCATATCAGTGATCTCGCACTCGGGTTGAGACTTAGGTCATTCGCCACGCATCGGGGATGTGCTTTGGCCATCGTCCGGGCGTATCAAGAACTGCGTCGAAACGTATTTGATAATCAGAATAGCGTGGATTTGCGGCAAGATAATGTTCGGTTGCGCGCGCCACGCGCTGTTGCTGGCGTGGTGTGATCGAAAACGCGGCGGTGCTTTGGTCGGGTCGCGATTTGACCTCGACGGCCACGAGCAATCGCCTGCGGGTGGCCAGCAGGTCGATTTCGCCGACCGGGGTGCGGTATCGTCGGGCGCGGATGCGAAAGCCCTTTAGCCGCAACAACAGGGCTGCGCGGCGCTCGGCAAGCGCGCCTTGTTTCTGGGCCGCCTGACGTCCGGCCGCGCGTTCCGAGTGTATGCGTTCACCGCTCAAGCGCTGGCATCCTTGCGGGATAGGCCAATGGCTATCGCGTACACATCGCGCCGCGCACGTCCAAAATCTCTCGAAATCGATGCCGCAGCATCACGTACACTCATGGTCTGAAGGGCTTCCAGAAGTGCGGCGTGTACGTCCTCGTCGCTCGCATCTCGTTGGAGAGGTGGGCCGACGACGATGACGATTTCACCGCGGGGTGCGCCTTGCTGGGCATAGTTTTCTGCAAGATAGACGAGCGAGCCGCGGATGACTTCCTCATGCAGCTTGGTAATTTCGCGGGCCACACTTGCGGGGCGGTCGCCCAGGACCGTTTGCATGTCATCAAGGGATGCTGCCAGACGGTTGGCAGATTCATAGAAAACAAGGCTGCCCGGGATTTCAGCCAGTTCGGTCAGCCGCGCGCGGCGCGCCCCCTGTTTGGGCGGCAGAAAACCTGCAAAGAAGAAGCTGTCTGTGGGCAGTCCGGATGCCACCAGCCCGGCGAGGGCGGCATTGGCACCGGGAACCGGAAACACGGGAATCCCCTGCTGGGTCGCGGCTTCCACAAGTTTGAATCCCGGATCCGAAATCAGCGGTGTGCCGGCATCGCTTACCAATGCCAGAGATTCGCCATGATTGAGGCGTTCCATCAATCCCGGCAGAACTTTTGGGGCATTGTGATCGTTATAGGAGATCGAACGGGTCGCGATGCCATAGCGGGTCAGGAGCTTGCGGGTGACACGTGTGTCTTCACAGATGATCAGGTTGGCAGCGGACAGAATATCGAGGGCACGCAGAGTGATATCGCGCAGATTTCCGATCGGTGTCGCCACCGGATACAGGCCCGGTGCGAGTGGTCGTGCTTGTGCTTGTTCGTCCCGCGCCGCGCGGCTAGGGTTCGCCGCGCTGGGTTTTTCAGTCGATCTTTGAGAGGGTGTTTTTCGTGTCACGACCGGTTTTCCCGTTTGCACCGCGTGCGTTGCTGGCCGCAACCGTATTCGCCCTCGCCGCGTGTGCGCAATCCAACCTAGCGGCGCCCCCGGCTGAAACGCAACCCGCTGTTGCGGCGCCGGCGACACCGGCACCCGTTGTGTCCCAGCCCGTGACCGCACCGCCGGTTGATTCGCAGATCGTTCGCGTCGGGTTGATTGTATCGCTTTCGGGATCTGCTGCGGCTGTGGGCCGTGACCTGCTCGATGCCGCCCAGCTTGCCTTGTTTGATTTCAATCCGTCGGTGTTCGAGTTGCGGGTTTATGATTCCGGGAGCAACCCGGTGATCGCGGCGTCTGCGGCGGCGCGCGCGCAGGCCGAAGGTGTCCGGATTCTTCTGGGCCCGCTGTTTTCCAAGGCGGTCACCGCCACGGCCGATGTCATGCGACCCCACGGCATTCCGGTTTACGCCTTTTCGAGCGACCGCCTTGTCGCCGGGAATGGCGTTTATGTGGCCGGCTTTTTCCCCGAGGCACAGATATCGCGAACCGTCGAATATGCCGTTCGTCGCGGGATGTTCCGCTTTGCTGCACTGGTGCCCGACGATGCGTTCGGCGGGCGCATGACGGCAGCCTATGGGGACTCGGTCCGCAGGGCAGGCGGAGAGGTTGTGACCAACCGGTTTTATCCCTTCGACACGGACGGCATCACGGCGACCGTGCGCTCCCTCGCGCAATACGACGCCCGCGCCGCCGAGCTCGAACGTGAGAAGGCGCGGCTGGCCGGGAAGACGGATCCGATTTCCAAACGCGCGCTTGAGCGGCTTGAAACCCTCGACACGCTGGGCGATGTCGGTTTTGAAGCCCTGATGCTGCCCGAGGGTGGCGAACAGGTTCTGCAGCTGGCGCCCTTGCTGGCGTTTTTCGATATCGATCCCACTGAAGTGAAATTGCTCGGCACCTGGGTCTGGGACGATCCGGCGCTGGGCAAGGAGCCCGCCATGCTTGGGGCCTGGTTCGCCGCGCCACCCCGCGCTTCGCGCCTGCGTTTTGTGGATCGCTTCCGTGACACCTATGGGCGGACGCCCGACCGTCTGGCGACACTTGCCTATGACGGGGTCGCGCTTGCCGCAGTCCTGGCCCAGACCGTCGGGCCGAGGGGCACACCCTATGCTGCGGAAAACCTCGAAAACCCCGAAGGTTTTGCCGGGGTTGATGGCATCTTCCGGCTTGGGGCGAACGGGGAAGTCGAACGCGGCCTGTCGGTTCTCGAAATCGGTCGTGACGGCCCGCGCGAGGTCGACCCGGCCCCGACGAGCTTTGAACAGCCGCTTACGAATTGAGCAGCGTGTCGATGACGGCGTTCAGCCGCTGGCGCCCAGGCGCGGTGGCGATGAGCCGGTCTGAGCGCGCCTCGAGATATCCCGCCTTTGTCAGTCGGGCGATGATGTCGGGCGCAAAGCGTTGCGCCAGGGTCTGACCGGTTCGCGCGGCGAAAGCCGCACCATCGATGCCAGCGACCAGACGCAAACCCATCATGGTCACTTCCTCGACCAGAAGATCGGTTGAAAGCGGCGTGCTGCGCTGGGTGGCGTGTCCCTGCTGTTGCGTGCGTTCGAGCCAGATTTCCGGCGCGCGGTGCTGCCGGGTTTCATGCACCACCCCGTTCAGGGAAATGCGCCCATGTGCACCCGGGCCGATCCCCAGATAGTCCCGGTGGCGCCAATAGGTCAGGTTGTGTCGGGATTCTGCACCCGGGGCGGCGTGGTTGGAGATTTCATAGGCCGGCATTCCGGCATCCGCGAGCATCTGCTGGGTGAGTTCGAACATCCGGGCGCTGTCGTCTTCCGGGGGAAGTTCCAGTGCGCCACGCGCCTGTGCCAGAAAGAACGGCGTCCCCGGTTCGATGGTGAGTTGATAGGCCGACAGGTGTCCGCGTGACAGGCTGATGGCGGTGTTCAGTTCGGCCTTCCAGGCTTCGGGGGTCTGGCCCGGGCGGGCGTAGATCAGGTCGAAAGAGAACCGGTCGAACAGATCGGCCGCGCGCGCGATACAGGCCCGCGCTTCTGCCGTGCTGTGGGTCCGGCCAAGCGCCGAGAGCGCCGCATCATCAAGCGCCTGAATGCCGAGGCTCAGCCGATTGATGCCCGCTGCGGCAAAGCCTTCCTGCACGCCGGTTTCGGCGGATGTCGGGTTTGCTTCCAGCGTGATTTCGAGCGTCGGGTCGGTGCCGAAAATCTCCCGGGCACGGGCTATGATCGCGGCAGCGGTGTCCGGTGGCATCAGCGAGGGGGTGCCACCGCCAAAGAAGATGCTGGTCAGCCGCCGCCCGGGTATCTGGGCGGCGTAATGCTCCAATTCCCGTAACAGCGCGTCGCGCCATGCTCCCTGGTCGATGGTGTCGCGCACATGGCTGTTGAAGTCGCAATAGGGGCAGAGCGAAAGGCAGAACGGCCAGTGGACGTAAAGGGCAATGTCGTTTGTGCTGTCAGCTATCATGGCGGGTGAAGCAGGCCTCGATCATGGCCCGGAACGCGATCGCCCGGTGGGACATGGCGTGCTTGGTGCTTGGGACCATTTCGCCAAAGGTTTCGCTGTAGCCTTCGGGAACGAACATCGGATCATAGCCGAAGCCGCGATCCCCGCGCGGCGGCCAGACCAGTGTTCCCGCCACGCGGCCCTCGAAAATCTCCGCATGTCCGTCCGGCCAGGCCAGCGCCAGGGCACAGGTGAACCAGGCGAGATCGTTTTCTGCGTCCCGGCTGGCCTCGTGAAGCTGTTCCATGGCCCAGGGATAATCGCGAACCCCGTCGGCGCGCTGGGCAAAGCGGGCGGCATGAATGCCCGGCGCCCCGTCCAGAGCGCCGACCGAAAACCCGGAATCATCGGCCAGCGCCGGCAGGCCGCTGCCCGCGACGGAGGCATGGGCCTTCAGCGCCGCATTCTCGGCAAAGGTTGCGCCCGTCTCTTCAGGCTCGGGCAAGCCAAGCGCCCCCGCGCTGGTGGCGGAAATCGCAAAGGGCTCCAGCAACTCGCCGATTTCCCGCACCTTGCCGGAATTGTGGCTGGCAATGACCAGCTCGCTGTCTTCGAACCTGCGCGCCATGTGTTGCACCTGTCGTGATGTCTGCTACTTGATGCCAAGCGCCTTGCGCTGCACCTTGACCAGATCCTGTGTGCCGTCGCGGGCCAGATCGAGGAGCTTGGTGAACTGGGCGCGTGAGAAGGGCTTCTCTTCCGCGGTGCCCTGAATCTCGACAATACCGCCGTGCTCGGTGAGCACGAAATTCGCGTCGGCCTGGGCGTTGGAATCTTCCGGGTAGTCGAGATCGAGCACCGGGACACCCTGATAGATGCCACAGGAAATTGCCGCGACCAGTTCGGTGACGGGGTTGGTGGCAATCGCGCCGGATTTCACAAGCCCCTGACAGGCCAGATGAAGGGCAACACAGGCACCCGTAATCGAGGCCGTCCGGGTGCCACCATCGGCCTGCAGCACGTCACAGTCGAGGCGAATCTGGCGCTCGCCAAGCGCTTCCATATCGGTGACAGCGCGCAGGGAACGGCCAATCAGGCGCTGGATTTCCTGGGTCCGGCCCGACTG
>JAURLR010000389.1 GCA_030831135.1 Alphaproteobacteria bacterium | reverse complement strand
CTTGAGGGGGTTTTGGTCCACGGCAATCGCGACGGCGTGACCGCAATGTCTTGATTTGGGCTGGAATTGCACGCCACAACGGACTAAATACGCGCAGACGGAGCATGCTGAACCCTTTATGCGGTGCTCCAATTCCGAAAGACGGTCGTAATATGGAAACCATTATTCTGGTTGTTCACCTGTTAATCGGGCTTTCGCTCGTGGGTGTGGTGCTGCTGCAGCGTTCTGAAGGTGGCCTTGGCGGCCTCGGCGGTGGAGGCGGCGGCGGTGCCAGTGGCGGCATGGGTGGCCTGCTCGGCAACCGTCAGACGGCAAACCTGCTGACGCGTTCAACGGCCGTCCTGGCGGCATTGTTCATGCTGACCAGTGTCTCGCTGGCTGTTCTTGCGGGCAGCCATAGCGGTGGCGGCTCGATCGTGAATGAAACCACCGGGGCACCGGTGGATGGCAGTAATCCTGCGGTTCCGGCCATTCCGGCAACCCCGACCGTACCGACCTCGGAGTAGGCGACGCGCCGCTCCGAGTCGAACCCTGAAGGCGGCTGTTCGGGCCGCCTTTTTCACGCCAAGTATCGGTATCTCAACGGCTTGCAGGCTGTGGACTATTCGGGTTTGGCGGACGCGGAACAAATTGAGTAGAAGTGGGCATGGCGACACGGTTTATCTTTATCACTGGCGGCGTCGTTTCCTCTCTGGGTAAGGGTCTGGCGTCTGCCGCGTTGGGGGCGCTGCTTCAGGCACGCGGCTATCGCGTTCGTGTGCGCAAACTGGATCCCTATCTCAATGTAGATCCGGGAACGATGAGTCCATTTGAGCACGGCGAGGTCTTCGTCACCGATGACGGTGCCGAGACAGACCTCGATCTGGGCCATTATGAGCGTTTCACGGGGGTCTCTGCGACCCAGTCCGACAACGTCACCACCGGCCGTATCTACTCGGATGTGCTGGGGCGCGAGCGGCGCGGGGATTATCTCGGTGGCACGGTTCAGGTGATCCCGCATGTCACCGATGCGATCAAGAAATTCGTCACGGCGGACCTCCACGGTGAGGATTTCGTCATATGTGAAATTGGCGGGACGGTCGGCGATATCGAAAGCCTGCCTTTCCTCGAAGCGATCCGGCAGCTCGGCAACGAGTTGGGGACCGAACGGGCGATGTTCGTCCACCTGACACTGGTGCCCTATCTGGCGGCCTCGGGTGAGTTGAAGACCAAGCCGACCCAGCACTCCGTCATGGAGTTGCAACGAGTGGGTATTCGCCCGCATGTGATTTTGTGTCGCTGTGACCGCCCGATTCCCGATGGTGAGCGCAACAAGATCGCCCTGTTCTGCAATATCCGCGCGGAAGCTGTGGTGCAGGGCATCGATATCGACACGATCTATCAGGTTCCCATCGAATATCACTATGAGGGTTTCGACACTCAGGTGCTTGAGCATTTCAAACTCGATGCCAAGACCAAGCCGGATTTGAGTGTCTGGAGCAATATCGTCGAACGGGTGCGCCGGCCTGATGGCTCGGTGACCATCGCCGTTGTCGGCAAGTACACAGACCTGCCGGACGCGTACAAGTCGCTCTCCGAAGCCCTTGTCCATGGCGGGATTGCCAACAATGCGCGGGTCAATCTCAACTGGATTTCCTCGGAAATCTTTGAAAAGGAAGACACCGTCGAGCACCTGAATGGTGTCGATGGCATCCTCGTGCCCGGCGGGTTCGGGGAGCGCGGGGCAGAAGGCAAGATTCAGGCGGTTCAGTTCGCCCGCGAGCACAACGTGCCTTATTTCGGAATCTGTTTCGGGATGCAGATGGCGGTGATCGAGGCCGCCCGGAATCTGGCCGGCCTCGAAGGGGCAGGGTCCACCGAGTTCGGGCCGTGTCGCCATCCGGTGGTCGGGCTGATGACCGAGTGGCAGCGCGGCGAAGATCGTGAAACCCGCGCTGCGGACGACAATCTGGGCGGAACCATGCGGCTTGGCGCTTATCCGGCGCTGCTGAAGCCGCGCACTCATATTGCTGAAATCTATGGCATGACCGAGATTGCCGAGCGTCACCGGCATCGCTACGAGGTCAATATGAACTATCGCGAGCAGCTTGAGCAGGCCGGCCTGACATTCTCCGGGACGTCGCCGGACGGGGTTTTGCCCGAGACCATCGAACTGGTCGATCATCCGTGGTTTATCGGCGTGCAGTACCACCCGGAGCTCAAATCCAAGCCGTTCGAGCCACACCCGTTGTTTGAATCTTTCATTGCGGCAGCGCTCAACCAGTCACGATTGGTCTGAGACATGACTGAAAACCGGCATGTTGAAGTTGGGAACCTGAAAATCGGCGGCGATCTGCCGCTCACCCTGATTGCGGGACCCTGCCAGCTTGAATCCCGTGCCCATGGCCTTGAAATGAGCGCCGCGCTTAAGGAAATCACCGACAAACTCGGCATTGGCCTGATCTACAAGAGCAGTTTCGACAAGGCGAACCGGACTTCGATCAAGACCGCCCGCGGGCTGGGGCTTGCCGAAAGTCTTCCGATTTTCGCCGAAATCCGCGAAACCATGGGCCTGCCCGTGATCACCGATGTGCATGCGCCCGAACAATGCGCGGCCGTGGTCGGGGCTGTGGATGTGCTCCAGATTCCAGCCTTCCTGTGCCGCCAGACCGATCTTTTGCTCGCCG